>CAYUPV010000097.1:0-10610 GCA_964445885.1 uncultured Methylococcales bacterium | reverse complement strand
ACTGTTGGACAATTACAACCACATGGTCACCCGGCTTGCCGCATTGGAGCAATCACGGATGGAACGGACCCGTTCTCTGGAGTCCCAGGTTCAGCAAGCCGCCCGAACCTTATTGGCGCAAAATCGCAATCTGGCCCGGGCGGAACGTCTGGCTGCGGTGGGAGAAGTGGCTGCCGGACTGGCTCACGAACTACGCAATCCGCTCGCCGGTATAGGCATCGCCCTACACAATTTGCGCACAGAATGCGAGGATGACGACACCCGACGCCGCTTCGATCTCATCATCTCCGAACTGGAACGCCTGAATACCCATCTCAACCAGTTACTGGATCAGGCTCGTCATCAGCCGGAACCGATCAATGCCATAGACGTCGACCAGGTCATCCGTGAGGTATTGGAACTGCTCCATTACCAAATTCCTGACCATGTAAAGATCCACTACCAAGGCGTTTCCAATCTATCCGTCCACCTCCCTGAAACCGCATTGCGCCAAGCCCTGATCAACCTGATACTCAACTCGGTCCAGGCCCTGGGTGAGAACGACGGAAACATCTGGGTGAAGACCAGAACCGAAAATGAGCGGCTGATCCTTGAAATTTCCGATGATGGTCCCGGCTTGTCGGAAGAATTTCTCGCCCATGGAGTACGTCCTTTTGCCACGGGTCGTGATGGTGGCACCGGACTCGGGCTACTGATGGTCAAAAGATTCGTCACCAGCCTCGACGGCCGGTTGAAACTGGGCAGGAGGGAACCTTTCGGTGCCAACATTCAACTGGAGATGCCGTGCTTCAATCCCTCCTGATCATCGAAGACGAAGCGCTGCTGGGTGAGGAACTGGCCCGCCACTACAAGCGGTTACAGTGGGACGTCAGCCTGGCCAGGAATGTGGAACAAGGCCGACGCTTTCTCCTCGAAGGCCAGATCGAACCGCTGGTGGTGCTCTCGGATATGAACCTCCCCGATGGGAACGCTCTGGACCTGTTGGAAGAGCTGGGAGGGCGTCAGCCTGGTTGTGAGTGGATCTTCCTCACAGGGTTTGGAGGCGTCCCGGATTCGGTCAGGGCCCTGCGCCTCGGGGCTTATGAATTCCTGGAGAAACCTTGCGATCCGAACCGCCTGCAGATGGTGCTCGAAGCCGCTGCCCGCAGTGCCCGCGCCCAACGCCGCCTGGCATTCGAGGCTGCGCAGCAACATGACAGATATACCCCCGCCGTGTTCGTGGGCGATAGCCCACGGATCACCCGTTTGCGTCAACTCCTGACCCGCCTTGCCGAAGTGCCCTTTTCCTCGCTGGTGATTCTGGGGGAGACGGGCACCGGCAAAGGTCTGGCAGCCCGGGTGCTGCATGCCAGCGGCGACCGGGCCAAAGGCCCCTGGGTGGAACTGAATTGTGCCGCCCTGCCCCACGATCTGGTGGAAGCCGAACTGTTCGGCTACGAACAAGGGGCATTCACAGGGGCCAAGGGAAGACACCACGGATTGCTGGAACAAGCCGATGGCGGTACCCTGTTCCTGGATGAAATCGGCGAATTGGACCTGCCCATTCAGGCCAAACTGCTTAAAGCGGTGGAAGACAAAAGGTTTCGCAGGATAGGCGGTGAACGAGAGATTCAGGTGGATATTCGCATCATTGCCGCCAGCAATCGTGATCTCGGCCAGTTGGTCAAGGAAGGCGCGTTTCGTGACGATCTCTATCATCGTCTTAGTGTCTTCCAGGTGGAACTACCCCCCTTGAGAGAACGCAAACAGGATCTCCGTGCCCTGGTGCCCACGTTCGTCGAGGAGTTCAATGCCAAAGCCGGCAAGCGGGTGTCTGAGATTCCCGTCGCCGTGTGGGATGCCTTCGAATCCTACCATTGGCCTGGGAATGTACGGGAGTTGCGTAATCTGATCGAACGTTGCGTGCTGTTGGCTGACAGCAACGTATTTCCCATTCAATGGATCAATCTACCCGGTCTGACCACGCCCCATGAGGATGAACCTTATATCAGCCTTCCCCTGGACGGTTCATTGTCCCTGGAGGACATGGAAAGACAGATCATTCTGACCGCCCTGCAAAGAACCTCAAACAATGTCACTGCAGCCGCCCGCCTGCTCAAGACCACCCGGGAAACGCTGCGTTATCGCATCCGCAAATATCATTTGCCCGAGGCGCTCTGAATCAGATTTATTTTATTTATTCGTATTTGCTAATACAATAAGCGACTACGCAAGTAACAAATGGAAATCCAATGAGCGCTCATCGGCTCCTTATCCTGGTGCTTCTGACAATGTTTGCTCAGGTAACCGTCGTTCTTGCTGACAGTCAAACATCCTTCTCATCACCGAGCGTCCCATCCCTGAGCCTGACCCAGGCCATCGATCTGGCGCTCCGCAACAATCCCGACATGCACGCGGCACAGGCCAGGATCGGCCAGGCCCTGGGGCGATTGCAGGAAATCCAGGCGGCATTCCTTCCCCACATCCATGCAGGTCTGAGCTTCGTCCACTCCGACGACCCCAGCCGGGCATTCAGCATGATCGTTTCCCAGCGCCGGTTCAGATTCGGTTCGGATATCAACCAACCTGGTTTCGAGGAGGATTTTCGTCCTGAGATCGGGGTGCAATGGTCGCTGTTCAGAGGGGGACAAGACTTTTTCGCCCATCAAGCCGCCCAGTTGGGAATCGATACGGTCATGGCCCAGAAGACCGCCATACGCAATCAATTGGCCACTGCCGTCAGCACCGCTTTCTACCATCTCCTCGAGGCCCCGAAACAGCGGGATGTCGCCCACCGCACACTGACCACCGTTCGCAAGGAACTGGAATTCATGGAAGCCCGGCGCACCCAGGGAATGGCCTTGAAATCGGACGTATTGTCATTGGAGGTCCGCCTGGCCCAGGCCCAGGAACATGAAATCAGGGCAGAAAACAGAGAGGCGTCGGCGCGTACCGCACTGCAGACCTTGCTGGCGCTGCCCCCGGAGACAAGGCTGAGCATCCAACCAAGCGACAACGGGCCACCTGCTTCGGCAGGCGATCTCTCTCATTGGCTCGACAAGGCCCTGCAGGCCAGGCCGGAACTAAAAGCCGCAAATCATCAGGTTGAGGCCAGGGAAAAGGAGCTGGCTGCTGCCAGGGGAGCGCGGCTGCCAACGGTGGATGCCTTCCTGCTCTATGGCCAGAACAGCAAGAAACCCCAGTTTTCCACCGATAAGGACAATTTCACCGTCGGGGTGCAAGCGCGCCTCGATCTTTTTTCCGGTGGTGCTGTCAGCGCCCGCATCAAGCAGGCCCAGCAACGGCTGAATGAAGCCCGCGCCATTGCCGACCGAACCCGATTTCAGGTGGAACAGGAAGTCAGGCAGGCCTGGCTGACTCTGAGAGAAGCATTGGCGCGGCTCGAAGTAGCCAACCGGCAGGTCAATGCTGCCGATGAGGCCCTTCATCTCGTCCAGGCCCAATATCGCGGCGGCACTGCCACTATCACCCGTTTCCTGGAAGCTGAAACCGATCGCGCCGCCGCCCGTCTTCACTTGATCAGCACACGCTTCAATGCCCTCATCGCCCAGGCCGAACTCAAACGGGTCACTGGCCTCTGGTTCCAACAGGAGTCCTCGTTATGACCGCCAACCATCGATTGTCCGGCAAAATCATTTGGGGACCGGCTGCCGTGCTGGGCCTGATTCTATTGCTACTGTCTCTACAGGGCGCCTTTGCCACCAAGGTTGCTCCGGGGAACAGCCCCTCCTTGACCCTCAAAGCCCAGGGCCCCACCACCAGAGTCGTTCGGGAGATCGTACCCTTGACATTACGTTGGCCAGCCACGGTCGTTTCCCAAACGGTCGCCCGGGTAGCCCCGAAGATTGCCGGAAGAATCGAAAGGATCACTGTGGATATCGGCGCCCGGGTCAAACAGGGGCAGTTGTTGGCACAGCTCGACGATCATCAACTCAGGGCCCAACTGGAAGCCGCCCGTGCTGCCGTGACCGCCGCCAGAGCCCAGGCTGCACGGGCGGCTGCCGATGCCCACCGAATTGGAAATCTTTACACCCAGGGCGCTGCCACTCAACAGGCCCTGGATAGCGCCTTGGCCGCCGCCAGGACCGGCAAGGCTCAGGTCAACCAGGCAAGGCATCAGGTGGAGGCGCTGCGCGCCCAACTGAACGACACCCGGATCAGGGCCCCCTTCCCTGGTGAGGTCACCGGACGGGTCGCCGATCCAGGCGATATGGGACTGCCAGGCAAACCCATACTGACCCTGCAAAATCCTTCCATTTTAAGGGTGGAGACCGCCATCCCCGAACATTGCGCGCATTTAGTGTCCCTCGGAGGTCATTTGACTGTGATCGTCCCTGGTTCAGAGACCAAACTGGCCGCCGAGGTCACGGACAAATCCGCCGCCGCCGATCCTTTCAGTCATACCATCCTGGTCAAGGCCACCCTGCCCCCCGATCATCCCTTCATGCCGGGTTCCTTTGCCTGGGCGGAACAACCGTGCGGCCGGCAGGAAACTTTGTTATTGCCACGGACCACCATTCATCGGGTCGGCCAACTGAACCTGGTTGTCCAGGTGATTGACGGAAAACAACACATCCGCCTGGTCCGAACGGGCAACCCGCTGGGAGACCGGGTGGAAATCCTTTCGGGTCTGCAGCCTGGAGATGTCGTCTTGCTGCCATCGAGCTCCCGAGCGGACGGGGAGGCCGTTAAGTGACAGATCCCTCCTTGGGCTATACCGCCCGTATCGTCAAACTTTTCATTACTTCCAAGCTCTCGCCACTGATCCTCATCGGCTCACTGCTGATGGGATTGGCTGCCTTGTTGCTGACGCCACGGGAAGAAGAGCCGCAAATCGTCGTTCCGGTCATGGATGTCGTGGTCGAGGCCCCCGGCGCTTCGGTGGACGAAGTCGAAAAACTGGTGGCCACCCCGATGGAACACAAACTGTGGGAGATCCCCGGGGTCGAATACGTCTACTCCATGTCGATGCCGGGACGCGCCATCGCCACGGTACGCTACTACGTCGGCGAAGACCGCGAGGACAGCCTGCTCAAGACCTGGAGCAAGCTGATGTCCAATCGGGACACGATCCCACCGTTCGTGACCTCCTGGATCGTCAAGCCGGTGGAAATCGACGACGTCCCCATCGTGCTCCTGACCCTTTCCTCGCCGGATCCCGCTGTCGGCACCTACGAGCTGCGACGTATCGCAGAGGAACTGGTGGACAAAATCGGTCAGGTGGAAGACACCGGCAAAATCTGGATCACAGGCGGAGAAAGACGAACCCTGCGAATTTATCCCGATCCAGCCAAACTGGCGGCTTATCAAGTCACCCTGTTGGAGCTGATGCGCGCCTTGAACCAGGCCAATTTCAACCTACAGGCCGGAGAATTCGATCACGGCAACCAAAGGATACGCCTCGAGGCGGGTCCCTTCTGGCATTCACTGGAGCAGGCCGGTGACACCGTGGTGGCCCATCACAATCGCCGACCGGTATATTTACGCGAGGTGGCCAGACTGGAAGACGGCCCGGCCGAAGTGGATACCTATACCCGCATAGGCTTCGGCCCACAGGCCGGGCACAGCAAACGAATCGCAGGTCCCGAATCAGCCCCCGGGAATAAACAAGCTGCAGTCACCATCGCCGTCCCCAAACGACGTGGCGCCAATGCGGTCACCGTCGCCCGCCAGGTCATCGCCAAGATGGAATCGCTCTATGGCGAGGTCATTCCCTCCCAGGTGACCCTCACCGTCACCCGCGATTATGGCGAGACCGCCAACGACAAGGTCAACGAACTGGTCGAGCACCTGTTCGTCGCCATCGCCACCGTCATCGTCCTGCTGGCCCTGGCCCTGGGCGTGCGCGAGGCCTTCATCGTCGCCATCGCCGTCCCCATGACCCTGGGCGTCACTCTGTTTTGCGATCTGGTGTTCGGCTACACCATCAACCGGGTCACCCTGTTCGCACTGATCCTTTCCCTGGGCTTGCTGGTGGACGATCCCATCGTCGACGTGGAAAACATCTACCGCCACTTCAAGCTGCGCAAACAACCTCCTCTGCAGGCTGCCCTGACCGCCGTGGACGAAGTACGGCCACCAACTATTTATGCCACCTTCACGGTCATCGTCTCCTTCCTGCCGATGTTCTACATCACCGGCATGATGGGGCCCTATATGGCACCGATGGCCTTCAATGTCCCGGTGGCAATGCTGATGTCCCTGCTGGTGGCTTTCACCGTCACCCCCTGGGCAAGCTATCACCTGCTCAAGGCAGAGTACGGCAAACCTGGTGAGGCGCCCTACGACATCCACCAAAGCGCCGTCTTCCATGGGTACAACAGAATCCTCGGCCCACTGATTCACAGTCCGAGCCGGGCACGGTGGTTTTTGGGTTTCATTGCCATGCTGTTCTTCGCCGCCTGTCTGCTGGTGGTGTTCGCCATCCCGCTCAAACTGTTGCCCTTCGACAATAAGAACGAAATGCAGCTGGTGATCGACATGCCACGGGGCAGCAGCCTGGAACAGACGGATGCGGTGGCCAGGGAGTTGGAGGACTATCTGGCCACAGTGAACGAAGTAACCGACTTCGAGACCTATATCGGCTTGAGTTCACCCATGGACTTCAATGGCCTGGTGCGTCATTATTACCTGCGTCATGGCACTTACCAGGGGGACATCCGCGTCAACCTGGTCCACAAGCACCAACGCGAGCAGCAATCCCACGAGATCGCCCTGCGCATTCGTCCCGAGATAGAATCCATCGCCGCCAAGCACGGCGTCAGCATCAAGATTGTCGAGATCCCACCAGGGCCACCCGTACTCTCCACCGTGGTGGCCGAGGTCTACGGTCCCCCCGGAGCCGCCTATGGCGACTTGGTGGCCAACACCTTAAAGATTCGTGAAGGTTTCGAGAAACTCGACAGCCTGGTAGACGTGGACGACTTCGTGGACGAACCCCAAACTCAACTGCACTTTCAACTGAATCAGGCCAAGGCTGCCTTACACGGCATCGGCGTCCGCCAAGTCAGCGAAACCCTGGCGGCCGCCCTGGGTGGCAGCAGGGTCGGGCTTCTCCACGCCCAGTATGAACGCCAACCCGCTCCGGCGGTCATCCGGCTTGAACGCCCGCTCCGCTCCCACCCCGAGATGCTCGCGACACTCCGGGTCCGCAGTGCGGACGGCAAGCTGATCCCATTGGCTGAACTGGGGCATTTCGATGAAGATGCCGTACCGGTGACGCGCTATCACAAAAATCTGCAACCGGTCGGCTATGTCATTGCCGAAATGGCCGGCCACGCTCCGGTGGAGGCAGTCATCGATCTGACGCGAATGTTCGGGGACACCCCCCTGCCCAAAGGCTACGACTTCACCCTGCGCGGCGAGGGGGAATGGAAGATCACCGTGGACGTGTTCCGCGATCTCGGTCTGGCCTTCGCCGCCGCCCTGGTCATGATTTATATTCTGTTGGTGATGCAGACCGATTCCCTGGGAATGCCGGTGGTGATCATGGTCGCCATCCCCCTCACTATCATCGGCATCATGCCCGGCTTCTGGCTCCTGAATCTGTTCGCCGGTTCCATCGGCCCTTACCCCAACCCGGTCTTCTTCACCGCCACTGCGATGATCGGCATGATCGCCCTGGCCGGTATCGTGGTGCGCAACTCCATCATCCTGATCGACTTCATCCAACGTCTCCAGTCTCAGGGCAGGTCCCTGACCGAAGCTCTGGTCGAAGCCGGCGCGGTGCGTCTTCGGCCGATCTTCCTCACTGCGGGCGCCGCGATGTTTGGATCTTTCGTCATCACCCTGGATCCGATTTTCTCAGGACTGGCCTGGAGCTTCATCTTCGGCATCTTCGCCTCCACCTCCTTCACCCTGCTGGTGATTCCGGTGGTGTATTACCTGCTGCACCGCAGTAAAGAAGACACGGTCACCTGAGCCTCTCCATTCGGACTTCGATCAGTAAGCCGTGTACCCAGGCCCTCGTGACCGCTATGTGAAACCAGGAACCACCGGGCGTGTTCGTCTCAGGCTCGATTTCCCTGCATGCCAGGCTTTGGCGTTGAATGCAACCAGTTGCACCACCCTGCCATCACGGTACACCACCAGATGAGCCGACGCCTTCGCTTGTGGATTAAGGAACCACCGGACCGAAGATTCACCATCCAGGCGTCCGGCAGTGTCGTGGACCACGATACCTTCCGGTTCGAGAACGAACCGTTGGGTGAACGGTTGGGACTGGGATGATAGGGGACCGGTGCATCATCGAGATGGAGTCGGTGGTTTTTGACCGAATAATTCATCCTGGCACCTCGCTATTCTTATTGTGAAGCATTGATACCCAACGTTTTTCTGGATCCAGCAACAATATACCCGCTTTTCCCCTCCGGTTCAGTTTGTGTTTATCCTCGCCTTGTTATGCTGCAACCAACGCCGAGGGAAAAACCTCGGCACTCTTAAAATCTCCTAAATGGAAGGAGGAAGACATGAACACGATCAAAACTTTGCTGCTTTCGGTTGGATTGGCAGTGTTCGCCACCACCGTGCTTGCAGATGATGATGATCATTGGCGTCCCGGATCATCGGTGCAATGGTATCGTACCGACCCATCAGAATATCGTATCCACGAGTTGTTGGAGCACCAGCATCGACAAATTGAGCGCGCCGTTCGCCACGACCGTTTGAGGCCCAAAGACGCACGCAGACTGTTTCACAGACAAGAAAGACTCATCAAAATGGAGGATCATTTCGCCAGCGATGGATGGCTCTCTCCACACGAGTTGAGAATCCTGGAAC
Organism: uncultured Methylococcales bacterium; assembly: GCA_964445885.1. GTDB lineage: Bacteria > Pseudomonadota > Gammaproteobacteria > Methylococcales > Methylothermaceae > Methylohalobius. The sequence continues at coordinate 1,832 of CAYUPV010000097.1, read as the reverse complement.
ACAAAATCCACAAATTGGATGACCGGATTCTCAGAAAACAGTACAACCGCCACCATTGGGCCCCCGCCAAACACAACCGCTGGCATCCAGCCGGACATTATTATCAGGGAAGTTATGAGCGCCATCACCAGTACGGTCACTGCGACACCCCTGATGACGCCGCATATTCCCGTAATCCATCGGGCAATTTCTATCGCCGAATCAATTTCAGCTGGTGAGCTCCTCCTCACTCGATATCCGCTTCCACTGCCTTTGCCAGGCAGTGGAAGCGGATCTTTTTCGGCGATTCTCCATCCAGTCTGTACTCATTTGGCTTCCTGCTGCTGGATGATGGCCTTGACCTCCTCGCCGCTCAGCACCTCTTTTTCCTCCAGTTGTTTGGCCAACTTGTTCAAAGTCTCGCGCCGGCTTTCGAGGATCTCCCTCGCTCTTCGATGGGCTTGGTCCAGCAACTCTCGCACTTCCATATCGATCAGACGGGCGGTCTCCTCACTGTAATTCTTGATCTCCTGTACACTGCCTTCCAGATAAGCCAACTGTTGTCGCTGCCCCCAGGTGCCGGGACCCAGTTTGTCGCTCATTCCCAGGTAACAGACCATGTTGCGGGCGATCTCGCTGGCCTTTTCCAGGTCGTTTTGCGCACCGCTGGAGATGTCTCCGTAGACGATCTCCTCGGCGGTGCGTCCTCCCAGCAGGATGGCCAGTTGATCTCTGAGTTCCTCCTCGGTAGCCAGGAATTTCTCCTCCACCGGTAGCTGCAGGGTATAACCCAAGGCACCCACCCCCCGGGGAATGATGGAGACCTTGTGTACCGGCTCACCGGTGGGGACGATCTCCGCCACGATGGTATGTCCTGATTCGTGGTAAGCCACTCTTTCCTTCTCCTTGGGGCTGAGGGCCCGGGTCTTGCGTTCCAGACCTGCGATCACCCGGTCGATGGCGGCCTCGAAATCCTCCATGGAGATACAATCGTGCTGGCGACGCACGGCGATGATCGCCGCCTCGTTACAGACGTTCTCCAGCTCGGCCCCGACGAAACCGGGGGTGCGTAGTGCCACTACGTGCAAGTCCACGTCTTTGCAGAGTTTTTTGTTGCGGCTATGGATCTTGAGAATCGCCTCACGACCAACCAGATCGGGTTTGTCCACCACGATCTGACGGTCGAAGCGGCCGGGGCGCAACAATGCCTTGTCGAGGATCTCCGGCCGGTTGGTGGCAGCCATCACCACCACACCGGTGGCCGGATCGAAACCATCCATTTCCGCCAACAACTGATTGAGGGTCTGTTCTCGTTCCTCGTGACTGATGGGAGAGGCACCGCGGGTGCGGCCGATGGCATCGATCTCGTCGATGAAAATGATGCAGGGAGCCTTGTCGCGCGCTTGCTCGAACAGATCGCGAACCCGTGCCGCGCCCACCCCGACGAACATTTCGATGAATTCGGAGCCGGTGATACTGAAGAACGGCACTCCGGATTCACCTGCCACGGCCCGGGCCAGAAGCGTCTTGCCGGTACCCGGCGCCCCCACCAACAGCACGCCTTTGGGGGGATGCCCTCCCAAGCTCTGGATCTTGATCGGATCCTTGAGGAACTCGACCACTTCCTTGAGTTCCTGCTTGGCCTCCTCACAACCAGCCACATCGGCGAAGTGTACCTTGACGTCAGACTCGGCATAGATCTTGGCACGTTTCCCCAGGCTCAGGATGCTGCGCCCGCCGGCCATGCGCTTGGCCATCCAGCTCCAGACCAGAAACAGCAGCGCCAGCGGGAGGACCCAGCTGAAGAAGAAATAGGCGAACCAGTTGGTGGTCTGGGGCCTGACCGTGACTTC
>CAYUPV010000096.1:0-10621 GCA_964445885.1 uncultured Methylococcales bacterium | reverse complement strand
GGGTCCCCCCATCCCCGCTGTACTTTCGCCCGTACCCCCGGTCTGCACCTCGTAGGCGGTTGCCCCGCCGGCACCGGGGATCCCCTGGGTGGTCGCCCCCGGTTCGGGTTGAGTGGCTCCATACGGCTCCTGTGTGGAACCCTCCGAACCACCGCCAAACATCTTGCACCCTGCCAGGGCAACCAACATCAATACACTCAACAGCAAAAAACGTCTCATCGTTTCCTCCTTTGCTCAAAAAGGCGACCAGGCCGGTTCCCTCACATCCCCTTCGGCGGCCCTGATACGCTGGTGCACACGGCCATCCACGGAAATCGCCGCCAACTGGCCGCGGCCTTCTGCCTGAGTCGCATACAAGATCATACTGCCATTGGGGGCGAAACTGGGAGATTCATCGAGAGGACCGGAAGTCAGCACGGAAAGCGTTCCGCTTTCCAGATCCAGCACCCCAATACGATATTCCTTACCCCCATGCACCAGAGCCAACTTTTTACCATCGGGAGAAAATGTCGCCCGGGCATTATAGCTGCCCTCGAAAGTCAGCCTCCTCGGCTTGCCGCCCTGGGCGGAGATGGTATAGATCTGCGGCCCACCGCCCCGGTCGGAGGTGAATACGATGCGTCTGCCATCGGGGGACCAGGAAGGCTCGGTATCGATGGCAAAGCTTCGTGTCAGCCGTTTCAACTGGTGAGCAGCCAGGCCGAGCACATAGATGTCGGGACTGCCGTCCTTGGACAAGGTCAAGGCCAGGTAATTGCCATCCGGCGACCATGCGGGTGAACCATTGATGCCAGGGAACTCCGCTATCTTGACTCGCTTTCCGGTCGCCAGAGTCTGGATATAGATGGCCGGGCGGTGGCGCTCGAACGAGACATAGGCGATCGACTCCCCGTCGGGGGACCACGACGGGGACATCAGGGGTTCCGGGGACACCACCACGGTGTGGGGATTGAAGCCATCGGCATCGGCGATGTGCAATCGGTGGATTCTGCGGCCGCCCTCCCGGGCCACCGTGATGTAGGCGATCCGGGTGGCGAATGCCCCGGGTTCACCGGTGATCTTCTCGTAGATGATGTCGGCGATCCGGTGGGCAGTGTGACGTAGTTCATGACCCCGGGACGGCAACCGATATCCGGCCAGTTGCTCCCCTTTATAGACATCGAACAGGAAAAACTGCACTTCGTACTGGTCCGCACCGATCTCATTGAGCTGACCGATGACCAGATAATCCTGACCCAATGCCCTCCAGGCGCGCCACTGGATGGTATCGGGACGGGTCGGGCGGGTGAGCATATCCTGTTCAGGCAGGGGTTTCATGCGGCCGCTGCGGGCCAGGTCCTGCTGTACCACCCGGGCCACATCCACGGGGGGATGTCCCCTTCCCCCCCAGGCAAATGGCACCACGGCAACGGGAATTGCATCGGCCACGCCCCGGGTGATTTCAATGGTCAGTTCGGCCCGGGGGACGCTCAGCGCCCCCAGCCAGATCAATAGAATCCAAAAAACACGATTCGATGGAAAAAACATGAATGTCTCAACCTTCGGGTTTGAACACAAAACTGAATTCACGAAAACGGGAGGCCACCGCTGGATCGGCGGGTAGTGGCAAAGGGGATGCCTTGCGTACGGCCACTTCAGCACTGCGGTCGAACGCAGCCTGGCCACTGGAACGGACCACCCGGGCATCCACCACCTCTCCCCCTGGAATGACCTGTACCCGGATTGTACAGGACAATCCGGCTTTATACGAAGCCGGTCTGATCCAACGACGCTCCACCTGCTGGCGGATTTGACGCTTCACCTGCTCCACCTTTTTGTCGATTTCTTTCTGCCGCGCCAGCACCGCCTTGCGCCTGGCCTCGGCCTGCGCTTTTCTGCGGGCTTCTTCACGCTTTTTGGCCTCCAGGGCTTTTCTGCGAGCCTCCTCCGCTTGCCGCGCCGCCTCCTCCCGTCGGCGTTTCTCTACTTCGGCCTTGCGGCGTTTGGCTTCCTCCCGCCGCTTGCGCTCGGCCGCCTGGCGCTGTTTCTCCAGCCGGGCCAGACGCTCCTTTTCCTCGCGCTGACGCTTTTTCAGTTCCGCCAGATGCCGGGCTTCCTCCTGCGCTTTCTTGCGCCTCGCCTCGGCCAGGGCATCAAGACGCTGCTTTTCCTCACGTTGCTTTCGCTTCAACTCACGCAGACGGCGCTCTTCGGCGATTCGCTGGCGTTTCAGTTTCTCCTTGCGGACCTGCTGCGCTCTTTCCCGGGCCTCGATGCGATGCAGTTCCTCCTCCACCTGCTGCTCATCCACGGCAACGGCTTCAATGATTTCAGGGGGTTCGGGCGCGGTCGGCATGGGACTGGGGGCGCTCTCCCAGCGCAACAGCAGGACCGCAAACAACAGTCCGTGCAGGCCCAGGGACTTGAGGAAAGGGATCGGCCAGTTGGAATTTCGACTCATAACCCGGCAGGACGAGTCAACAGTCCAACCTGTTCCACGCCGACGCGCTGCAATGCCGCCATGATCTGCACCACCCGACCATAGGGGACTTTGTCATCCCCGGCCACCAGCACCTGGGTTTGCGGTTTGTGACGGAGCACGGCCCTGACCTTGACCAGCAACGCCTTGACTTCGACCGGTTGTTTGGGGTGGTCAAGATTCAGGTAAAAGTTGCCGTCGGCAGCCACGGTCACCACCAGAGGCGGCGTATCCTTGGTGGCCACCGTCCTGGCCTGAGCCTGCGGCAGTGTGACATCGACGCCATTCTGCAACAGGGGGGCGGTGACCATGAAGATAATCAGCAGCACCAGGGTGACGTCGATATAGGGAACGACATTGATCTCCGACAAGGGACGGCGACGGGGCCTGAGACTTGTGGACTTCATTCCTTCTCCAGGGCCTTGCGCTGCAACAGGCAGAGAAACTCCTCGGCAAAGTGTTCGTAGCGCCGTCCCAGTTTGTCGATCCGGGTGGTGTAACGGTTATAGGCGATCACCGCCGGGATGGCGGCGAACAATCCCATGGCGGTGGCGATCAGGGCCTCGGCGATGCCGGGGGCCACCAGCGACAGAGTTGCCTGCTGCACGTGTTGCAGGGCGCGGAAGGCGTTCATGATGCCCCAGACGGTCCCGAACAGACCAACATAGGGACTGGTGGAACCGACTGTCGCCAGAAACGCCAAGCGGTCATCGAGGTCCTCCAGGGCCCGGCTGATGGCCACCCGCATCGCCCGCTCGGCATTCTCCGTCAGCACATTTGGTGGCACCTGGTGTTTGAACAAGCGTGCAAACTCCCGATATCCAGCCAGAAACACCTTCTCCAGCCCCTCCCCCTCAGCTTTTACCAATTGGGTATAGAGATCCGCCAGATCGATGCCCGACCAGAAACGTGCTTCGAAGGTGTCGGTATCAGACTCGGCCTCCCTCAGCTCACGGGATTTCTGGAATATCAATGCCCAGGAAACCACCGAGGCGATCAGCAACAACGCCATGACCGCCTGCACCAGCAGACTGGCATGGGTAATCAGGCCTAACAGGGACTCATTCATAAGATTGCAATGTCTTCCACAAGGATTGAGGCATGGAACTGGGCCGGAACGACTCGGCATTGAGGCAGGCGATCCGTACCCTGCCCTCACACAAGGTCTCTGTCTGCCGTTGGACCATCTGGAAAAATTCCAGGCTGGCCCGTTTGTAACCTGTCAACGTGCAACTCACCGTCAAGAGATCGTTGAACCTGGCAGGCCGGCGGTAGTCCGCCTGGATCGAGCGGACGGCAAAAATGATACCATGCAGCGCTCTCAGCTCATCCTGCTCGAACCCCATCGAACGGAGAAATTCCGTCCGGGCCCGTTCGAAAAACTTCAGATAGTTGGCGTAATAGACAACCCCTCCGGCATCAGTGTCCTCGTAATAGACACGGATGGGCCACGTGAATTCAGTGCCGCTCATCGTCTTTTCCGCCAACGCGCCTCCAGCCCCCGGTTTGCCATCCGCTGGATCCGCGCCAGGTTCTCCTCCAGGCCCGCCTCCCGGTGAAACAGACTCTGGGTGCCAGCCACCAGGATATCCGCACCGGCTTCCACCAATCCCGGGATGTTGTCGAATGACACCCGTCCGTCGATCTCGATGGCCACCTGTTGCGCCTGTCTGTCATCCAGAAACTTTCGGCACGCGGTCACCCGTCGCCGGGCATAGGGCACCTGAGTCTCTCCTTTGTGGCCGGCATAACCCGGATTGATCAACATCAACAGCACGTATTCGATCCGCTCGAGACAATATTCCAACACCGACAATGGCGTCGCCGGTTTGAGCGCGATACCGGGCGTGATGCCGCATTCGACCACCTGCTGCAGGAGCCGGTCCACGTGCCGCGCGGATTCGACATGAAAGCACAGTCGCTGGACTCCGATTTCGGCCATCCGGGCGATGAAGAATTCGTTGTTCTCGACCATCAGGTGGACGTCGAAAGGCAGACCGGTGAGCGACCGCAACTGTTTCACCGCCTCGATTCCCAAGGGCAGACTGGGGCTGAAATGACCATCCAACAGGTCGATATGAAGCTCGTCGACCCCTGATGACTCGAAGCGTTTCACCTCACGCTCGAGATTGCACTGATCGGCGCAGATCAATGAAGGGGCGATGATGACCCGGTTCATCCGAACAGATCCCCTGTCAATCCTCCCGGAGGTTTAAGGCCGAAGTGCAGCCAAGCCTGGGCGGTGGCCAGCCTCCCACGCGGCGTTCGCATCATGAATCCCTGCTGGATCAGATACGGTTCCAGTACGTCCTCGATGGTGCCCCGTTCCTCGCCGATGGCTGCCGCCAGGCTGTCCAGGCCCACCGGCCCGCCACCGAACTTTTCGATCATGGTGCGCAGCAGCTGTCGGTCGAGCTGATCGAAGCCATTGGGATCGACTTTGAGCATCTCCAGCGCCAGATTGGCGATCTCACCAGTCACCCGGCCATCTCCCCTGACCTGGGCATAATCGCGCACCCGACGCAGCAACCGGTTGGCGATCCTGGGGGTGCCGCGGGCGCGGCGGGCGATCTCCTGGGCTCCGATGGACTCCGCCTCCAAACCCAAAATCCGGGCAGAGCGGGCCACGATCCTGGCCAGATCGGCAATCGAGTAGAATTCCAGCCGCTGCACGATCCCAAACCGGTCCCGCAACGGTGAGGTCAGGAGACCGGCGCGGGTGGTGGCCCCCACCAGGGTGAACGGTGGCAGATCGAGCTTGATCGAACGCGCCGCCGGTCCCTCGCCGATGACGATATCGAGCTGAAAATCCTCCATTGCCGGATACAGCACCTCTTCCACCACCGGACTGAGGCGGTGGATTTCGTCGATGAACAACACATCGTGGGCTTCGAGATTGGTCAGAATGGCCGCCAGATCGCCGGGTTTCTCCAGCACCGGACCTGAGGTCTGGCGTAGATTCACCGCCATCTCGGCGGCGATGATATGGGCCAGGGTGGTCTTGCCCAACCCCGGGGGGCCGAAAATCAGCACGTGGTCCAGGGCCTCGCTGCGTCCACGCGCCGCTTCGATGAAGATACTGAGCTGTTCGCGCAGTTGCGGCTGGCCGATGTAGTCGTCGAGACTGCGGGGCCGGATCGCCCGGTCGAGCGCCGCTTCTTCGGAACTTTGAGCCGGGGCGACGACCCGTTCCCCGATCATTTGCCACCCGCCTGCCGCAACGCCAACCGGATCAGTTCCTCCACGCTTTCCGCCTCGCCGTTCACCCGTTTCAACAACCGCTCCGCTTCCTGCGGCTTGTAGCCCAGGGCGATCAAAGCCTGACCCGCCTCACCCAGGGGGTCGGAAGCCCCGCCCAGGGACAGGGCTGTATCGGAGGCCTTTGGCAGCCGGTCACGCATCTCGATAATCAAACGTTCAGCGGTCTTTTTGCCGATTCCTGGCAACCGCTGGAGGCTGACAGTGTCGCCTTGCTGAATGCAGCGCTGGAAGTCGTCGGGACTGAGACCGGACAGAATCGCCAGGGCCAGCCGGGCCCCGATACCGCTGACCCGGATCAGCGAGCGGAACAGGGCACGCTCGGATTCGGTGGCGAAACCGAACAGCACATGGGCATCCTCCCTCACCAGCAGATGGGTATAGATCATCACCTCGCTGCCGGTCTCCGGCAGTTGATAGAAGGTGGACATAGGGGCATCCACCTCATAACCGACACCGCCCACGTCCAGCAGCAGGGAGGGGGGATGCTTGGAGGCCAGGGTGCCGCGCAGAAATCCGATCACGCCGCCCCCGCCTGATAACGCTGCCGGGTTTGGCGGTAATGGGCATGACACATGGCCACGGCCAGGGCGTCGCTGGCATCCAGTGGCAGATCGCCGCGGAAGTTGAGCAGAACCTTGACCATGTGCTGGACCTGATGCTTGTCGGCCCCACCCTTGCCCACCAGGGCCTGCTTGACCCGGCGCGCGGCATATTCATGGATCGGCAGGTCGTGGCACAGGCCGGCACAGATCGCCGCGCCCCTGGCCTGGCCCAGTTTCAATGCGGAATCGGCATTCTTCTGCACGAACACCTGCTCGATCGCCATCTCATCAGGATCGTATTCGCTGACCACCTCCAGCACCCCGTCATAGACGATCTTGAGCCGGGAGGGAAAATCGTCGGCCACGCTGCGCACACACCCGGCCGCGACCATGCTCATGCTGTTACCCTCCACGTCGATCACGCCGAAGCCGGTGGTACGGGAACCTGGATCTATCCCAAGGATTCGGGTCTTCACGCAATCTTCGCCAGGACATCCTCGCTGATGTCGGCATTGGAATAGACCTGCTGCACATCGTCCAGGTCCTCCAGGCGCTCCAGCAGCCTGATCATCTTTTCCGCCTCACCCGCCTCAAGGCTGACCGTGGTGCTGGCACGCAGGGTGATCTCGGCCGATTCAGGTTCCAGCCCGGCATCGATCAAAGCCTGTTTCACGGTTTCAAAATCCTCCGGCGCAGTCAACACTTCGATGCTGCCGTCCTCGTCGGTCACCACATCTTCCGCGCCCGCCTCCAACGCCGCCTCCATGATGGCGTCCTCGTCACTGCCGGTTGGGAAATTGATCACCCCGGCCTTGCTGAACAGATAGGCCACCGAACCATCGGTGCCCAGATTGCCGCCTGCCTTGGTGAACACATGCCGGACCTCGGCCACGGTACGGTTGCGGTTATCGGTCAGGCAGTCCACCATCACCGCCACCCCCCCGGGTCCATAGCCTTCGTAACGGACCTCCTCATAGTTGGCGCCTTCCGCAGCCCCGGTACCCTTCTTGATCGCCCGCTCGATGGTGTCCTTGGGCATGTTTTGCGACAGCGCCTTGTCGATCGCCGTACGCAGACGTGGATTGCTGGAAGCATCGCCCCCGCCCATACGCGCGGCAACGGTGATCTCACGGATCAGCTTGGTGAAGATTTTGCCGCGCTTGGCATCCTGCGCGCCCTTACGGTGGCGGATATTCGCCCATTTACTGTGTCCTGCCATAGTATCTTCTGTCTCATCTGGTCGTTAACTTCCCCATGCGAATCAAACTCAGCAAAATCTCAACATCTGAGAACAGCACGGGACGGGTAGTGGAGTTTATCGAGATCCCGCCAGCATTCTATGATTGTCGGATATCGATGGGTTTCGCTTCGCTCTACCCACCCCACCAGGGTTAATTCGCGTTTCCTGTATTATAAACCAGCACAGAATAGCGCACCCCGATACGGAGGGAATAACCAAATTAGTGCCGCATTCTGATAAAAAACAACAGACGCCCGGTCAACTGTGCCAGCCGATCCAGCCAGCTGAGGGAAACCTCGGCTTGGCCGATGGTCATCTGATTCGTTTCTTTCTGGCGGGACATCAGCATCTGCAATCTTTCTTCCAGCGACGCGATCATCCTTTCCTTCTCCCGAAGTTGATGGGCAGCCTCGGATTCCAGATCCTTTAGCAAACTATCTTGAACAGATGAATCACCCCTATCCCCTTCACTCATGAAATTCCCTTGGCTTTCCATAGGACTCGGCGCACCATCCTTCCCTTGGGAAACCTGGCTGCGCTTTCCTGTATCCGGTCCCTGTCGTTTTTGCGCATCCCGCAACTGCTTCTCCAACACCATCTGCTCGAGACGGCTTTGATGGAGCAGGGTTTCATGATGCAGTTTCCGCTCGATTTCCCGAAGTTCCGCCATCTGTTTGCGCCTGGCTTCCAGACGCCTTTTTCTGCTATCGGTCTCCTCCTTCTGTTTTCGGGCGCCGCTGTCGAGGGCAAAACGGATCTGTTCCAGTTCCTGACGCAGACGCTCTTCCTGCAGTTGTTTGTCACTCCGAAAACGCAGCTGCTCGGATGCGGTTTGTTTTTTCACGATGGCCTGGACGATCTCTTCCCTGATGAAGACGTTCTGGTCCACCTTGGACAGATCCACGAAAACAGGTTGCAACGAACAAAGAGTGCGGCACTGTATATGATTCAAGGCCAGGGTTTCGTTGATCACCGTGGCCACACACTTCTCCACTCCATTCAGCCCCGTGTCTAGCCAGTCCCCGGACTCAAGTTCGGCCAGTCGGGCTTCGACCACATCGTGGATCAACACCTCCAACTGGTCACGGATATGATGATCGATCTGCTCCCAGGCTTCCGGATTCTTCTCTGCATAGCGCAGGGTCGCCTGAAAACGGATCTTCAGCTTGACTTCGATCGTGCAAAGTCCAGTGAACAGGGGGCGGGCCGTGTTGATCTCCCATGTCCCCACGGGGATCGGATGGAGACGGTGATAAAATCGCTTGCGGAACCGCGGGGGACGCAGATAAAGACGCTCGAAGGGCCCCACCTTGGCGTGCACCAGACATCGCCCTGCTTCGAACGCAGGTTCCCAGGTGTCGATCTCATGGGGCGATTCCATTTGCAAAAACAGCAATTCATCCATGTTGCTGGGTTTCCCCATGATCGACGACATCCTTGTTGGCGGCCTGATGATGGGTTTGGAATGCTTTCAAGCGTTCGCTCATCTGCTCGGCCACCAGCGAATATAACGCCGGAGAGAACTCGACGGTTTTCCGGTCTACTTTGCGTAGCAGCCCCCGTTTGAGCAACAGTCCAACGGCAAACAACCGTGGCCAGTCGGAAAAACGACGGGCACGCTCCAGTTCGTTCTTCTCGATCACCAGTTCCAGTTCGTCGTTTTCATTGATGCGGTAATCCTGAAAATGGCCCAACAGTTTCAGCGCCAATGCCTGCTCATCTTCACTCAAGGGGGCCGGAGCACTGAGTTCGAGCCGGTAGGACAATAGTACCGTGAACAGATCCACCATGGCCGCACAGAGAAACGCGAACAGCGAAAACTGCTGCCACATGGCAAAGGTGGGATGAATCTTTTGCACGAACTGGGCATGGGTGACGATCTCAGGCTCGGGCAACACCTTGCCTGCAAATTGCGCACTGACGGCGTTGAAATGACGGTAAACCTGCTGCAGCACCGTCATCATATCCTGATAGGGCTTGCGTTCCACCTGAACGCCATCGAGTTGATTGACAGCCGTCTGCAACTGGGCGATTTTCTGATCCAACTCTGCCAGTGACTGTGTCAGTTCTTCCAGACGGGCCTTTTGCTGCTGGACGATTTCATTGTAATGACGCCAGAAAGGCCCTTTGCCCACCATCCCCCGGAGTCTGGGAGGAATCACCGGGTGGGTTCCGAAATAAGCCTCCTGCGCTTCCTTCTGAGCCGCCTGTAAGGTTTGCCGCTGGCGCTGCAAAAGCTTCGTCTTGGCCTCCTGTATCCTATCCAGATAGTCATTGATATTGCGGCGAACCGTTTCCAGGCGCGACAAATAAATGTGATCCTGGTTGGCCACTTCATAGAACTTGAAATAGGAGAAGGAGACCGAGGCTGCAAGGCTGATCATAAGGGAAAGCAACACACTCAAAAAACGCCCCCGGTTGGCCTTCCAGCGGATCGAGGCCAGCTCGAGGGAACAGATCACAATAATGGACTGTATGGCGATGGTGATGATCAGGGCGATCCACGGGGTGATGAAATGAGACATCCCGTAGTAGGTGGTGAAACCGGATGCCAGGCTGAGCAACAGAACGATGGGAATGGTCCATATTCTGAGAAGACTGACGAACAGGGTCTGCGTCTGATCGATCTTGTGGGCGAGCCAACCGGTCATGGCGAACTCCAGGCAGTTAAGGACAGGCCAACGCGAGGGGTCGAAGCATTCTAACCGATCTTATCTCTCAAGAGGATAAATTCACTCCGGTATTCGAACCAGGCTCAACCAGAAATTATCTAACGGCGAGTCACGGGGTGCCATGGGCATACCCGGGGATAACTGCGCATGTGGCCAGATATCTTGAAACGATCACGCACCTACAGAGCCTTTTATTTACAGCCACAAAGCATTAAACCTCCACAGGACGCGTAGCTACACACGAAAAAATATGACAATAACCAATAAAAAATACATCCAGGAAGACAAGACTTTATGAAGCGTCTTATTCCCTTGTTTATCAGGCCACTTTCTGCACCTCACATCTCACTCCTCACTCCTCACATCTCACTCCTCACATCTCACTCCTCACATCTCACTCCTCACATCTCACTCCTCACTCCTCACATCTCACTCCTCACATCTCACT
>CAYUPV010000095.1:0-10668 GCA_964445885.1 uncultured Methylococcales bacterium | reverse complement strand
CGATTTTGGCGACTTGGATGTCCCAAAATCTTTCACGAGATCGAAGACTCGCTTGTCGGAGGCATCGACAGCTTGCCTGGCGCATAGCCATAGTCATACCAGCCTTTGAATAATGCTGGATAGGCTGCATGGCTGTTCCCTGTGACTGCCAACAAACAGCCTGTGAACAAAACTGAACAGACAAAGCCTCGAACACCTTTCATGCTTTTCATCGGGAAGTGTCATGCTCTGTGTGGTGATCAGTATGGATTTATAGCAGGATATGTACCCCCATTTTGAAACCTGGTTCTCAAAATCTACGTTGGATTCCTTGCGAGTGTCAGGGGTTGCAATTATGAATGGGGACCAATGGGGTCAGACACGATGCGTGTCGAGTGAAAGGTTGCAAGCCCGTTGCTGAAGCCTTCTGTGGTTTTTTGTTGGAGTTCACTCCGTTCACCCGCAACCGACCTATGGCTTTCGGGGTAGATTGGGATGAGCGAAGCGAATCCCAGCTCAGTAGTCGAGCACGTCGGGATGGAACAGCTGTCTGCCCCCAACCTTGAAATCGGCGATCAGCTTCTGTCCCACCGGCCCGGTGAGGAAGGCTGCGTAGCGCATCGCCGCATCGAAATTGGCCTTGGGGCAGCGCTTTGGGTTGACGGCGATGACGTGGTAGGGGTTGAAGAGCACCGGGTCGCCCTCGAAGGCGATGGCCAGATCGGGCAGTTTGGCGCGCATCGCCAGCCAGGTGCCGCGGTCGGTGAGGACGTAGCCCTTTTTCTCGTCGGCGAACTGCAACGCCGCCCCCATCCCCTGACCGATGGAATAATACCACGCGCCTTTGGGTTCGATGCCGGCCTGCTGCCACAGGTGTCTTTCCTTCTTGTGGGTGCCTGAGTCGTCGCCGCGGGAGACGAAGGGCGCCTGAACCTGAGCGATTTTCCTGAGCGCCCCGGCGGCGCTTTGGGCCTTATGGATTGCGGCCGGATCGTCTTTGGGGCCGGCGATGACGAAATCGTTGTGCATCACCGCCAGCCGGTCGATGCCGTAACCGGCCTGAACGAACGCCTTCTCGGCGGCGGGGGCGTGCACCAGCACCACGTCCACGTCGCAGTTCTGGCCCAGCTTCAGGGCCTTGCCGGTGCCGACGGCGATGACATCGACGGGAAGGCCGGTGCGTTGGGTGAAGACCGGATCGATGGCTCCCAACAGGCCGGAGTTGTCGGTGCTGGTGGTGGTGGCCAGGCGCAGGCGTTCTTCGGCCTGCGCGGTTTCGATGCACGCCAGGGCGGTCAACAGGGTGAGTAACATTTTGATCCATAGGGACATGGCGGTTCTCCTTTTGGTTGCAGGTTGAATCAGTTTCCTCCCCATTTAGAAGCTCATGCTCGCCTGGGTGTAGAAGTAGTCGGCGTCGCCTTGGTTGCGGGGCGCACCGGGGGCATTGCGGGCGAACTTGCCCTTGAACAGGTGGGCCCAGCCTGCTTCCAGCAGCAGGCGCTTGGGGACGGCGTGCCAGCGGGCGCGGATTTCGATCTGGTGGCCGAGGAAACGGCCGGAGCGGCCGCTGGGATCCTGAAGCCTGGCGCCGGTCCAGGCGTCGCGTTTCTCGGCCAGCCAAAAGGCCCGGTAGGCGAAGAAGCCACTCACGCCCCTGGCCGGTTTGACCTGGACCCGGAAGCCGGGGGTGTTCAGATTGGAACGGGCGAACGCCCCCCAGATGCTGGTGGGGCCGAATTCGAAGCGGCGGGCGCCGAACAGGGTGTCGAAGCGGCCGTTTTTGCCGTCGTGGGGATTCCGGTCCCCGCTGGCGTAGTCGTACTGGGCCAGCAGGCGGGGCCGCCAGGGCAGATCGAAGGTGTAACCGACAGCGGCGTGGCCGAACCAGGCGAAATGATCCAGACTGTCGCGGGTCTTGGTGGAACGCCTGGAACGGCCGGTCTGCAGGGCCGTTTCAAATTCGAAGTCGAGGCACCTGGTATGGGGTTTGCGGTACCAGCGAATGCCGGGGGTCCACAGCTTGCGGTTGCGGGTGGCGACGCGCTTGCTATCCTCCTCGTGGAGGTAATAGGCGTACAGTTCGCCGTGGGATTGCAGCGGTAGCCGGTCCAGGCCGATGAAGGTGCCGGTGAAGAAAGTTCCGGCGTGTTCCTCGTCGAATTCGGTCTGGCCTTTGCGCAAGGCGTCCTTGCTGCCGGGCAGGCGGGCGACCGGAAAAACGAAGAAGCTGCGCCACTGCCAGAGACCGACGCGGTGCAACTGGAGATCGATGCCGTTGAAGCCGTTGATGGTGTTGCGGAAACGGTTGCGGGCGATGAGGCGGCGGCTGCCGAAGTTCATAGTCTGGCGACCGCCCTTGACGAACAGGTCGAGGCCGGTACCGAAGACGTTTTGCCCTTCCCAGGCCAGATAAGCCTGAAGCAGTTCGCCCTGGTTGACCAGGCTGGTGCTGACCGGGGTGCCCGGGCTGTCGAGGGCGATGCGCGAATCCTCGAATTCCCCGCCGAGGCGCAGGCCCTGATAGCGGGCTTCGGCGAAGACCAGGGTGCGGAAGGCGAGCACCTGGTCGTTGCCGTGGGCGCCTTTGCGGAAGGCGTTGTCCATCGCCTCGTAACGGGTGCGGTGGTGGATGGACAGCCTCAGCCAGTCGGGCAGTCCCGCTATGTCGCGGAGGCTGGGAAAAAGGGCGGTTTCCCCGTGGGCCGTGGACAGGTTCAGCACAGCGAGAAGAAGAACGAGACAAGTTTTAAAGTTCATTATTATGTAAATTATTTCATAATATAAAACCATAAGCGGATGAGGGTGTGCGCCATGTCATCCACAATGTGGTGTAGTCTATACGAGGGATTCGTGTTGGGAAATATGAAACGATCTACATATGAAGCTGGAGTTATCACCCCGTTGGCGCTGGTCCGGTAAGGGTCAGAGCGCGGAACTGGAACCGCTGCTGTTGACTTTGCTGGCGGCCATTGGCCGGGGGGCATCGCTACGGGCGGCGGCGGCAGAGGTCGGGGTGTCCTACCGCCATGCCTGGGGACTGTTGGGGCGCTGGGGAGCGCGTTTCGGGGCGCCGCTGGTGACCATGGCGCGCGGCAAGGGCACTCGGCTGACTTCCCTGGGCGAGGCCCTGGTCGAGGGGGAGAAAGAGATCCGGGAACGGCTGGCAGCGCAGCTGGAGGAGGCCGCCGGTGAACTGGAACGGTGCTTGGCCGCGGTGCTGGAGGCAGGTGACAAAGGACTGCGTCTGTGCGCCAGCCACGATCTGCTATTGGGACCGCTGCGTTTGTTGTTGCATCAGCAAGGGGTGAGCCTGGCAGTGCGCATTTGCGGCAGTGTCGAGGGGTTGCGACAGCTCAAGGGTGGGGAATGCGAACTGGCCGGTTTTCATCTGCCGGAAGGGGGGCTGGGGCAGGGGCTGGTGCGGCAATACCGGGATCTCCTGGGGCCGGAGATGCGGCTGGTGACCCTGGTCCGCCGCCATCAGGGGCTGATGACCGCCGCCGGCAATCCCAGGAAACTCCGCGGCATCGCCGACCTGGCCCGGCCCGGCGTGCGCTTCATCAACCGCCAGCCGGGTTCGGGAACACGGCTGGTCCTGGACACCTTGTTGCGGCAGGCGGGATGCGAGCCGGCTGCTGTCGAAGGCTACCAGGACGAGGAATACACCCACTCCGCTGTGGCGGCCCTGGTGGCCAGTGGCGTCGTGGATGCCGGTTTGGGGCTGGAGGCGGCCGCACACCGATCGGGCTTGTGCTTTGTTCCGTTGTTCTGGGAGCGCTACTTTCTCGCCTTGCCGCGCCAGCGGCTGGAAGATGCGCCGGTCCGGGCCCTGCTCGCCGTGCTCGAAGGCGATGAATTTCTCCACCAGGTGGCCGCCCTGCCGGGATATGAGGCGGGGGAGAGGGGGCGGGTGCTGTCGCCGGCGGCATTGACGACGAGGGCGGAGTTTCTGAGATGAATTGTAACGGTTAGGGTCTGCCCTGCCCCGGAAAACAGATCAGGGCGCCTCTGTCACGGTTCGCCGGGTTCCTCCACTTGGGCATTTTCGGGGGCGGCGGTCAGATCCTCCATGAACTGGGCCGCATCGGCGCCGGCCAACACTCTGTGGTCGCAGCTCAGGGTGATGGCGCCCCGGCCCGCCTTGTCGGCGGCGGAAACCGCCAGAATGGCGCTGGCGCCCAAGGGAACGAGGGCGTCGAACCAGAACACCCTGGGGAACACCCCGAGATTGGACAGATAAAAGCTGCCGCCTTCATAGTCGTGCGTCTGCGGGCGGCGGCGCTGTGGCGCAGGTCCGGCGCCGGGGCCGTCATGGCTGCGGGCCAGTATCATGTCGTGAAGGAAGGCGAGTGCCTGGTCCCGGTCCATGTCAGGATTCCCCGGTTTTTTGTTCATCCTCGGGCAGGTACAGATCCAGGGCCTGGACCAGCGGGGTCATGTACATCAGCGCCGGCCCTCCATGCATGATCACCGCCATGAAACCGGCTTCGACGATCTCGTCGCGGGTGGCTCCGGACTGGGCGGCGCTCTTCACGTGGGAACCGATGCACCATTCGCACTGGGTGGCCACCGCCAGACCCACATTGATCAGTTCCTTCTCGCGTTTGCTCAGGGCCGGCCCGGCTTCTGTCTTCTGGAAGAAATAGGAAAACGCCTGGGTCTCGGTGGGATAGCGCTTGCGCAGGTAGGCCAGCGCCTCGTGCATCTCGGCTATCTTTTCCTTCATGGGGTTCTGGTCCATGGTGCGCCTCGATGTGGGTTGGTGGGTAAGATGTCTTGGGCTATGGTGCCACTGATGGCCCCGTTTTTCCAGATCCAGGGATTGTTGATATGCTTCCTGGCATATCTAATAGGGGATGCTTATCTCCTTGCAGGGCTTGGCTTGTTTGCTTGTCAACGGACGACTTGAATTAGGTGAGCAGGGCAGAGGTGTCGAGTCTGATTCACTCATGGGCCGCTTCTTTCCTCCGCTCCTGAATCAGTTTTTCCGCCAGGTGTCGGCAACGGATGGAACCAATTGGCGCAGAATCCCATGCCCACGCCGGGCAGCTTCCTTGGGGCTGATGAGTTTGATGACACCATCGGATTCGATAGTCAGGATAAGGTTGTCTGTCTTCCTGAGCCTCAATTGGCTAAGGATATACAAAGGCAACACCACACGTCCTCGTTGATCCAGGCGGACCGTATATTGATGGGATTTCATAGTATGTGGGCAATAGGTTATTGATTTTCCATTATGGCGTGGTAAATGGGTTCCGATTCGACTGGATGAGATTCTATCCAGTGCATGAGCTGCCGGCACCTTCTGTCGATATTGCTGGAAGCCTGTCAATAGAGTGTCGAGATTGAAGGAGAGCCACTTGCCGGCTTCTCAACATTGTAGATAGAGGATGATACCCAGGCTCATTTGTTATTTCATATATATATTAAAATATATATAAATATATATAATAGGTCGACTTGGTGTATTCCCTAGGGGACACCTGGCTCATCCAACCTGACCATGAGGTGCCCGGATTATGTCGACAATCGCTGATGATCGCCCGGTGATGGAAAAGAAGCGCCTGAATTTCTTCGAGCGCTATCTGTCCCTGTGGGTGGGGTTGTGCATGGTGGCCGGTATCGGTCTGGGCCGCGGTTTTCCAGAAATGACTGGCAGATTGCGGGCACTGGAGTTCGATCACAGTCAGATCAACATCCCGATTGCGGTGCTGATCTGGCTGATGATCTATCCGATGATGCTGAAGATCGATTTCGCCAGTATTCTGGGTGTCCGCCGGCGTCCCAAAGGGATCGCGATCACCCTGTTCGTCAACTGGGTGGTCAAGCCGTTTTCCATGGCCTTCTTCGCCTGGCTGTTCTTCCGTCATCTGCTGGTTCCGTGGATCGGTCCGGCGGAGGCGGATCAGTATATCGCCGGCTGCATCATTCTGGCGGCGGCGCCCTGTACCGCGATGGTGTTCGTCTGGTCCTATCTGACCGATGGTGATCCAGCCTACACCCTGGTACAGGTGGCGTTGAACGACCTGATCATGCTGATTCTGTTCGCTCCCATCGTCCGTTTCCTGGTGGCCGGGGCCAGTGGTCTGGAAGTGCCGTTTCAGGTGCTGCTCTACAGTGTCATCGCCTTCATCGTGATTCCGTTGGCCCTCGGCAGCATCAGCCGGGTGCTGCTGATCCGCCTCAAAGGCATCGAATGGTTCGAGGGCCTTTATCTCAAGGCGTTCCATCCATTCGCCATCATCGCTTTGCTGACCACCCTGGTGTTCATCTTTGCCTTCCAGGCCGACAACATTCTCGGCAAACCCCTCCACATTGCGCTCATCGCCCTGCCGATTCTGGTCCAGGTCTACTTCAATTCATCGCTTGCCTATGGTCTGATGCGGCTGTTCAAAGTACCCTTCAACGTCGCCGCAGCGGGAGCGTTGATCGGCGCCAGCAATTTCTTCGAACTGGCGGTGGCCACCGCCATCACCCTGTACGGTCCCGAGTCGGGTGCCGCCCTGGCAACCGTGGTGGGCGTGCTGGTGGAAGTGCCGGTGATGTTGTCGGTGGTCGCTTTCTGTAACCGGACCCGCCACTGGTTCCCGCACACCCAACCGGCAGCTTGAAGGAGGCAGATCATGTTCAACAAATTGCTTATCATGACCGACGGTTCGCCCGTTTCCTACCGGCTGCTGGACTGTGTGGAGGGCCTTCGGGCCTGTGGGACCCGGGAGGTGGTGCTGTGCCATGTGGTCGAGGTGGAGACCGCCGCCGGGCTGTACGACTATCTCCGTGCCCATCTGCTGCCCCGGCTCGAGGCCCAGAAAGAGCGACTGGAGGGAGCCGGGTTCCGGGCCAGTATCGAGATACCGTTGGGAGAACCCCATGTGGAGGCCAACCGCCTGGTCCAGGCGCTGGGGTGTTCGATGATCGTCGTTGCCTCCCACAGTCATGGTCTGTCCCGTGACCTGTTGATGGGGGTAACCGCCTGTTCCCTGATCCGCCACGCCATCGTGCCGGTCTTCCTGGCCCGGGTCGAAATTCTGCTGGAGGAGTGTGGGAGTCGCTGCCGTACCCTGTGCCGGAATGCTTTCGAGCACCTGCTGTTTCCCACTGATTTTTCCGATACCGCTGAGGCCGCCTTTGCCTGGGTGGAGGAGATCGCTTCAGCTTGTCGCTCCAGGGTGACCCTCCTGCACGTGCAGGACAAGGCCAGGATCGAACCCTACCTCAGCGCACGCCTGGAGGAATTCAACCGCATCGACCAACAGCGCCTTGAAAGGATGAAGCAGTCGCTGACAGAAAAGGACGCCGGCCAGGTCGAGGTCAAGATCGCTTTCGGTCATCCCACCGAAGAGATTCTGCGGGAGGCCGATTCCGGAGCCTGCACCCTGATCGTGATGGGCAGTCACGGACGCGGTTTCTTTGCCAAAGACATCCTCGGCGGTGTGGCCCATAACATCGCCAACCACGCGCCGTTGCCGGTGATTTTCACTCCGGCATCTGGCACCTGAGACTGACGATTCGGGGAAATCTTATGTGGATGATCAAATACAATCTATTTGGAGGAAGCCATGATGGAATATCAAATAACCACCATTCGTGTGGATGCCCACGGCAGTGTCGCCTGTTGCAAGGAGGCCGAGATCCTTCATACGGATGTGAATGGTCGTGCGGATGCGTTCAATCCGGCCGAGGACGATCACAGGCTCGATCTGATGCTGTTAAACATCCGTAAATACGGCACCATTTACAATACCGTCGCAGCAGGGACAGAACTGAATGGCATCATTCGTCGCGCCGAACCAGCCTGAAGGAGGTTGTCCAGGCAGAGACTTCTCCCATGCGTTTTCCTTTTTTCCAATGAGTGAGGTTATGGATGCAATTTGACAGCATTCTTTTTCTTTGCGTCGCCAACTCTGCCCGCAGCCAGTTGGCCGAGGCCCTGGCCAGCCGGCGTTTTGGTGTTGAGATCAAGGTGTTATCCGCTGGCAGCCAGCCCAGTGGCCGGGTCAATCCTTATGCTATCGGGGTGCTGGAGGAGGTTGGCATCGATACCCGGGATTTGCGCAGCAAGGCCATCGACGAAATCGACCTCGACGGTATGGATCTGATCGTCACTCTCTGTGCCGAGGAGGCATGCCCTGTGGTGGCGGCCAAGGCCCGACGCCTCAACTGGGCGATGCCGGATCCGGACCGTAAGAACGAGGATCTGACAGACGAGGAGCGGCTGGCGATCTTCCGTCAGACCCGCGACGCCATCGCCCGGCGCATCGAAGTCCTGGCGGCGCTGCGCGATCTGCCCCGTTCTCTCGACCCCATTGAGTTTTACGCCAGCATCCGGGTACCCGACATCGCCAGGGGGGCGAGGTTCTACGCCTGGCTGCTCGGGGTGGAACCCAAGGAGTGGACCCACCGCTACGTCACCTTCGTCAGCGACCGGCTGCGTTCCAATTTCGTCGTGCTGGTGGACGACGGTCTTGAATTGCACCACGACACCCTCTATCACCTGGGGATCGAGGTGGCCGACAGGCAGGCGGTGATCGATGCCTACCACAGGGCGCGGACAGCCGGTTTCCCGGTCCACAAGCCGCCGCGTACCACCTGGCGCGGCACACCCTTGCACGAGTTGTGGCTCAGGGACCCAGGCGACAACCTGATCGAGGTCTATGCCCGCCTCACTCCGGAAGAACGGGTGCAGATGCCTGAGGATCAGGAGCCGGTCATGCTGGTGTCAAAGACCTGATAGCGTATTGACAATCTTTTTGGAGTCTACCTGCCGGTGCCATAGGTGTGGGTGAGATAGTCAACGACCTTGTCCACATCCGATGCCGGCAGTGGGCAACCAAAGGATTTCCTCATTTTGTCGACGATATCGAGCCATTGGTCGCGCCGGAGGGGAGGTTGTATTACGATATAGTCCGTTGAGTGGCAAATGATGCAGAAGTTGGCTGTCATCCCGGCACCAGCGCCAGGACGTAAGCTATTTTTTGGCTCCGGCAGGGTGATGGAAGTCACTTCAGCCGATGCCGGCAATGGAGCCGATGCCACACCGACCAGGAGAATTGCGCCCGCACTGATTCGGGAGATCTTTTTCATGCCCGCCCTCTACACACCCTTGACGTTGACTGTTTCCACCACGTTGCGCATGTAACCCGAGGGATTCCAGCGTGGGGTGAAACCTTGCGATTCGCCGATATGGTTGATGGCTAGACAGACGAGCTTGTAGTCGTGACCCTGCTTGGGAGTGAACTGCGCTTCCCACTGGCGGAAACTGTACCTGCCGTGATCCCTGTACAATTTTGCATCCATCCAGTGTTGGCCGCCGTCGGTGGAAAAGCGCACCTTCCTGATGCCTGAGCCGCCGTCAAATGTGATGCCGCGAATGGTATGCACCCTGGCGCTTTTCAATAACCCTCCCTCCTGCACCGAAGTGATGAAGGAGCGCACATTCATGCGGCTGATGGGGACGGTCCTGGCCGGTTGGGTGCCTGGCTCGACCCAGGCGCAGGGATCCGCCGGAATGCGGTAGGCCGACTTCATCCAGAACCGGGTATCTTCCTGATTCAGGACTTCGATGTCGTTGACCGCCTTGACCCAATAGGTGGCATACCAGCCAGGAACGATCAACCGCAACGGAAAGCCGTTGAGAAGGGGCAAAGGTTCGTTATTCATATGGTAAGCCAAGATGACGTCTTCACTAAGCGCGGTGTCTGTGTCCAGGCTTTTGAGAAAATCCGGTGTACCTGCCAGCACCGGCTTGTCGGCACCATTGAAACGGACCTGGACAGCATCCCCCTTCAACCCTGCCTGTCTGAGAAGATCGCGCAGACGCACGCCTTTCCAGAGCGCATTCCCCATGGCGCCATGACCCCACTGACCGCCCACGACCCGAGGCTGGAAGAATCCACGGCTGTTGCCGGCACATTGACACACGGCGGCCACTTCCACGGTTTCATAGTGGGTCCTGAGATCCTCCAGCCGGATGCGCAGGGGTCTCTGGATTCGGCCATGTACATTGACGGTAAACGTGCTGCTGTCCACCTTGGTCGGAACATCGGCCAGATGCCAGCGCACGAAAAAGGCATCGTTGGGGGTAAACACGCTTTCATTGAATATCGGGAAGGGTGTTTCCAGCTGCACCGGCCGCGAAGTCATGAGCATCAAGGGCCTTTTCTGCGGATAGGCCACCAGCGGCCGTTCACCATGAGCAAAAGGAAGCAGGACAGAGTTGCTGCCTGCCGCAGCCAGACGCGGGGTACCCAGCAAGGCTATGCCGCCCAACCCTGCCATCTTCAGGAAGAAATCACGCCGGGATGGATTGATTAAGGGTCCATCGGCTGTTTTCCTGTTCATAGGTATACCTCTATATTTTCCACAGCCTGCCCTTCCCCATACTGGGGAGGGTGGAAGGCTGGTTTTCCGGAGGATGCATCAGCTCGAATGAGTTTACACCCAATCGCTCATTCGCAGTTGAATCCGTGGGCAAGGCCATTAAGGTCGATACTGATCTGCCTCCTCGTTGACGCCGGGATTCTGAGTGATGTCCGCCAGTGTGAATATCATGTTTGTGGCCTCAGTGCCACAACCGATTCAATCCCCGCCACCCTGGGCATGCCGGCGGCCACCACGAACCTCCTTCCAGACCGTAGTAAAAAAGCAGGCATTGGTGGCAAATCCTTCGATATTGGGATCGGGGAG
>CAYUPV010000094.1:0-10677 GCA_964445885.1 uncultured Methylococcales bacterium | reverse complement strand
ATCAAGGATGTGCGGACAGAGGGGTTTGTTATCCTCCCATCAGCAAAACCGTCACCCTGACACTGCCGCCAATAACCACCGCTCCCTCTGGGTCCTCCACTGAGGATGCAGCCCCGCTTGCCGAACAGGATGCGATCGCCCAGTCACTGAAAAAACAGGGATTCTGGCTGACGATTCTGAGTTTCCTCGGGTTTGGTATCCTGCTGGCCTTTACCCCCTGTTGCTTCCCCATGCTACCGATCCTGTCCGGAATCATCGTCGGTCACGGTCACCGGATCACCACGGCCAAAGCCTTTGGCCTGTCATTCAGCTATGTTCTGGCATCCGCCCTGACCTATACCGTGTTCGGTGTCCTGGCCGGTCTGTTCGGTGCCAATCTGCAGGCAGCGTTTCAGAATCCCTGGATCATTATCGTGTTCAGTGCCCTGTTCGTCGCCCTGGCCATGTCTATGTTCGGCCTGTATGAGCTGCAGATGCCTTCATCGTGGCAATCCAGACTGGCGGGTCTGCGTGGCGGCAAACACAGCGGCAGCTTCATCAATGCGGGTTTCATGGGCGCGCTGTCCGCCCTCATCGTCGGCCCTTGCGTCGCCGCTCCCCTGGCTGGGGCCCTGATCTATATCGGCCAGACCGGTGACTCCATCCTGGGAGGCGCCGCCCTGTTCGCTTTAGGAATGGGGATGGGATTACCACTGATCGTGGTGGGTACGTCTGCTGGAAAGCTGCTGCCTAAGGCCGGGCTGTGGATGAATACGGTCAAGGCGGTTTTCGGGGTCCTGCTCCTGGGCGTGGCCATCTGGCTGCTGGAACGTATCCTGCCGCCGGCAGCGTCGATGTTCCTGTGGGCAGCGTGGTTGATCGGCCCGGCGATCTACCTTGGCGCCGGCACCCCCTTGCCCGAAAGTTCGTCACATGCGCGAAAATTGGGCAAGGCACTGGGTGTGGTCATGCTCTCCTATGGAATCCTGCTCTTGATAGGGGTTGCCGCCGGCAGCCAGGACGTGTTGCGTCCTCTGCAGATTTTGACCACTCGAAGCAGTGGTACCGAGCCCGCTCCACCGCTGTTCCAACGCATCGCCTCGAAGACCGAACTGGAACAACGGCTGCAAAACGACAACCGCTGGGTAATGCTCGATTTCTATGCCGACTGGTGCATCTCGTGCAAGGAGTTGGAACACGATACCTTCACCGATCCCAAAGTTCGTCAGGTACTCAACACCATGACCACACTCCAGGCCGATGTGACCGCCAATGCGGAGACGGATCAGGAACTGTTACAGGATTTTGGACTGATCGGTCCTCCCGCGGTGCTATTCTTCAACCCTCAGGGCAGGGAATGCAAGAACGCCCGCCTGATCGGCTTCGTGCCGCCTGAGCAGTTCGTCGCCCACCTGCAGCAACTGCCCCAGCGCTGCGGCTGACCCCTTTTACAACGGGACAGTTGAAAAATCCGGGCCGGTTTAGATCCAGCCCTGCCTTGCCCCCGGTATAAGGCCCTCGGAATTGCACGATTCACCCGTAGAGAGGGCGGGTTCCAAACCCGCCCTCCTCCTACCAGAAAACCTACCAAGAAAGAGACTCCACCTGCCATTTGCACAGAATAAACACGTTCTGGACAAATCCACTACGTTTCTTCACAATACCCTCTGTTTTTCAGGCATATACTTGCATAATGGCGCAAATTACAGTCTTGAACGGCCCCAATCTGAATCTGCTCGGAACCCGCGAACCGGAAATCTACGGATCCGACACCCTGGCCGACATAAAACACCGCCTGTGCATACTGGCCAATCAGGCCGGTCACCAGCTCGGATTTCATCAATCCAACGCTGAACATATTCTGGTCGACCAGATTCACCAGGCGTGGTCGCAAAAAACTGCTTTCATCCTCATCAATCCGGCCGCTTTCACCCATACCAGCGTCGCTCTCCGCGATGCCTTTCTGGCCACCCGAATTCCTTTCATCGAGGTTCACCTGTCCAATGTGCATGCGCGTGAACCCTTCCGTCGTCATTCGTACCTGTCCGATATCGCCAAGGGGGTGATCTGCGGTTTCGGTGCCCAGGGGTACGAATTCGCGCTCCAGGCTGCCATTCATTTCATCAACGGGAACTAAGTCATGGACATCAGAAAAATAAAGAAGCTGCTCGAGCTGCTCGAAGAGACCAGCATTGCCGAGATCGAGATTCATGAGGGGGAGGAATCCGTCCGCATCACCCGGGTGAGCGCCACCCAACAGACCGTGGTGCAAGTACCCATCGCCCAGCCAGCGGCACCCGCCCCACCACCAGTGCCTGCGGCACCGGCCGAAGCGGCCCCTCCGACCACCGAGGAGGAGGAACTCAAGGGCCATGTGGTTCGTTCCCCCATGGTAGGCACCTTCTACCGCGCCCCGGCCCCAGGCGCCAAAGCTTTCGTGGAAGTGGGCCAACAGGTCAACGTCGGGGACACCCTGTGCATTATCGAAGCCATGAAGATCCTTAACCAGATCGAAGCGGACAAATCCGGTGTCGTCACCAGGGTTCTGGTGGATGACGGCCAGCCGGTGGAATACAACCAACCGCTGTTCGTGATCGAATAAACACAGGGACCGACCATGCTTGACAAGATCGTCATCGCCAATCGGGGCGAGATCGCCCTGCGTATTCTAAGAGCCTGCCGTGAGCTGGGTATCCGTATCGTCGCTGTGCATTCGGAAGCCGACCGGGATCTGAAACACGTGCTGATGGCGGACGAATCGGTGTGCATCGGGCCACCGCCGTCCTCTGACAGTTATCTCAACATCCCGGCCATCATCAGCGCCGCCGAGGTGACTGACGCTGTCGCCATTCATCCCGGCTATGGCTTCCTGGCGGAAAACGCCGACTTCGCCGAACGGGTGAGCCAGAGCGGCTTCACTTTCATCGGTCCCCGGCCCGAGACCATCCGCCTGATGGGGGACAAGATCTCCGCCAAGGAGGCGATGCGGAGAGCGGGCGTCCCCTGCGTCCCTGGTTCCGAGGGCCCTTTGAGTGACGACTTCATGGAAAACCTGCGTCTGGCCAAGGAGATCGGCTTTCCAGTCATCGTCAAGGCCGCTGCCGGCGGCGGCGGCCGTGGCATGCGGGTGGTCCATTCGGAAGCGGCACTGATGAACGCCATCACCATTACTCGTGCCGAGGCCCGCACTGCTTTCGGCAGCGATGAACTGTACATGGAGAAATTCCTCGAACAGCCCCGCCATATCGAGGTCCAGATCTTGGCCGACAGCCACGGCAACGTGATTTATCTGGGTGAACGTGACTGTTCGATGCAGCGCCGTCACCAGAAAGTGATCGAAGAGGCTCCGGCCCCTGGCGTCACCGACGAGCAACGCCGCAATATCGGTGAACGCTGTGTCGAGGCCTGCCGCGAGATCGGCTACCTGGGGGCAGGCACCTTCGAATTCCTGTACGAGAACGACGAATTCTACTTCATCGAGATGAACACCCGGCTGCAGGTGGAACACCCTGTGACCGAGATGGTCACCGGGGTGGATCTGGTCAAGGAGCAGCTCCGTATCGCCTCTGGCGAGCCGCTTTCCTACACTCAGGAAGACATCGTAATCCGCGGCCACGCAGTGGAATGCAGGGTCAATGCCGAGGACCCGGACACCTTCATGCCCTCCCCCGGCCCCATCGAGCAGCTGCACCTGCCTGGTGGCCCTGGCATCCGTGTGGACACCCATATCTATGCCGGTTACAAGGTCCCCCCCTTCTACGATTCCATGATCGGTAAAATCATTGCGCACGGGGAGGATCGCACCAGCGCCCTGGCAAGAATGCGCAACGCCCTGAACGAGACTGTGATCACCGGCATCAAGTGCAACATTCCGCTGTTGTCGCGGATCGTGAACGACAGTGCCTTCAAGGCTGGCGGTCAGACCATCCATTATCTGGAAGACCTGCTTGGCCTGCGCGAGTGACACGGTGCCCTGGCGCGAGATTTCCTTCAGCCTTCCCTCGACTCTGATCGACTCTGTCAGCCAGTTTCTGGAAGATCAAGGCGCGCAGGCGGTCACTCTGGCCGAGGGAGGCAACGAGTCTTTGTTCGAACCGCCGCCGGGGGAGACCCCGTTGTGGCAAACCGTACGTCTGACCGCCTTGTTCACCATGGAGGATGACACGGAGGCGATTGCCACCGTCCTGAGAACACACTATTCCAATCTCCACGACTGGGAGCACCGGATCCTTGAAGACCAACCCTGGGAACGGGCCTGGCTGGAGCATTACCGCCCTATCGGTTTCGGCCGCCTCTGGGTCTGTCCCACGGGTCACCTTCCCCCGGATCCTGAGGCTGTCTGTCTGACCCTGGATCCGGGACTGGCCTTTGGTACCGGTACCCATCCGACCACGGCCTTGTGTCTGGAATGGTTGGCAAACCAAAAGCTGAACGGACTGACGATCGTGGACTACGGATGCGGTTCCGGGATATTGGCGATTGCCGCATTGCTTCTCGGCGCCCGACGGGTGATTGCCTGTGACATCGACCCACAGGCCCTGACCGCCACCCGGGACAATGCCGCCAAGAACCAAGTGGCAGACCGGTTGGACTGCTGCTATCCTGAAGACATGCCCGAAATGACCGCAGATATTCTTGTGGCCAATATCCTGGCCGGTCCGCTGGTGGAAATGGCACCGACGCTCTCCACCAAGGTCAGGTCAGGGGGGGCAATCGTCCTTTCCGGGATATTGGCGGGACAAGTCGATGAGGTTCATCGTGCTTTTGAGACACACTACCAGTTCGAACCTCCAGCGATTCAGGATCAATGGGCTCGTCTGACCGGTACCAAACACTGTTGACCAGGTATGTTCACCCTATGCGAGAAATGCCGGACGGTTTACCGGATCCATGCAGCCCAACTTCGGCAGGGAGGTGGCGAGGCTGTCTGTGACCGCTGTAAATTGTCATTCTCTGCGCTCGAACACTTGGGCGATTCCATCGACGAGACCTTGTCCAGTCCCACCAGCTGCCTGTTGGAGTTACCCAAATTGAACCACGAAAACGCGGTTGCCACGGCCCATGAAATCTATGCCACCGGTTCAGCGCCAGAGCCTCCGGAAAAAGACAACAAGAACCAAGAACCGGAAGCTCCGCCCTTGGATCCCTTTACCCATCCGCGGAATCCACTCCAGATAAACCAGTTCACGCTCTACTGGAGATTGGGGGCAATTGGACTGGTCCTCTTGCTGCTGGCCCAACTGATCTACTTCGAGGCCGACCGATGGGCTCAGAATGCCCATTTACGCCCTCCGTTGGAAGTGATCTGCCACTGGTTGGGCTGCACCCTTCCCCCGTTCCAAAACGTGGCAGATATCGAAGTGGTCGACCGTTCTCTTTATCCTGCCAGGAATTCAATCGATGGCTATGAATTCCATCTGGTGATGGTCAACCACGCCCCCTATCCACAACCCTACCCCCTGCTCAAGCTTTCCCTCACCGCCCTGGATGGAACCCTCATCGCGCAACGGATCTTCAAACCCGGGGAATACCTGAAAAAACCCACCTTCCTGTTGATGCCCAGCCATCGAATGATCTTCGTACAATTGGAATTTGCCGCGCCAGATCGCGAAGTCGGGGGCTTCCAGGTGGAATTCCTGCACTAAAGCCTTACTCTGACGATACCGCTCCGGCAGCATCATCAGCTGAATAAACTTCATCGACCGACTTCAGGATCGGCTCAGTGACCGGAGAAATCAGTTGATGACAATGGGGGCAAAGTAAATCGGCATCGCGCCCTTGTAACAGACTCTGCTCCTCGTCCAATAACAACTTCGCCTCCTCTTCTTCCAGGCCCAACTCCCGACGGGTGGATTTCAGGGCGTTGAATTCCGCCTGTGACATCACCCCATCAGCCAAGGCCTGGCGAAGTTTGAGACGGTACTTCTCGCGCCGGTTCTGAAGTTCGATGGAAAAACCGGAGGCAAGGATACCGGCGGGCATCACCGCCATTCCTACGCCTGCGATGGTGATCAACACCCCAAAGGCTTTGCCCCAGATCGTCACCGGCACGACATCTCCATAGCCTACCGTGGTCAAAGTCACTGTGGCCCACCAGATGGCCTTGGGAATGCTGCCGAAAGCCTGCGGCTGGGCCTCATGCTCCATCAAATAGATTCCACTGGCGGCAAAAATAATGATGATCAGCATCACAAAAATCGCTGAAACGAAGGCCGAGGATTCGCGCCGGATGACAGTCATCAGCAGATCCAGGGCATCGGAATAGCGGGTCAGCTTGAAGATCCGAACCAAACGCAGCACCCGAAGGAAACGGGTGTCGATATTGTTTACCATGGTCAGATAGAAGGGCAGGAAGGCCAACAGGTCCACCACAGCCATGGGCGTCACCATATATCGCAGGCGCCCTGTCCATGGATGACGAAAACTGGGATTCTCCACTGCGCACCATACTCGCAACGCATATTCCACTGAAAAGCAGAACACTGACAGCAATTCGAACACATCGAACCAGAAATGGTAGGTGACATAAAATTCATCCACGGATGCCAGGATCACCGCAACGACATTGAAAAAGATCAAGATCATGATGGAAAGATCCACCGCCTTGCTGGCGAGACTGGGATGCCGATGGTCGAGAAGCTGATAGATGCGATGCCGCAAAGACATAGGATGCCATATAATGAGTCAAACACAGGGGTCGTGTAGAATAATAGTCAGTAATCCGCAATTCAGGAACACAGATGACCCATCTTTCCCGCGAGACCATCGAAGCTGCCCTCAAAACTCACATCGACCCCCATTACGGAACCGATCTCATCAGCGCCGGCTGCGTCAGAAAAATCGATATCGCCGGGGCAAAAGTCACACTCGCCATCGAGCTGGGTTATCCAGCCAAAAGCCTGGCTCCCCGGTTGATCGTCGAACTGACGGAACGGTTGCGGCAACTTCCCGAAGTTGAGTCCGTCGAGGTTCAGCTGGATTGGCATATCGTCTCCCATGCTGTGCAACACGGCCAACAGCCGTTACCCGGGGTGAAAAACATCGTCGCGGTGGCTTCGGGCAAGGGTGGCGTGGGGAAGTCCACCGTCACCGCCAATCTGGCCCTGGCATTATCATTGGAGGGCGCCAAGGTGGGCATCCTCGACGCCGATGTTTATGGCCCCAGTATCCCACGTATGCTGGGTGTCAGTGGGCAACCGGAGAGCCGGGATGGGCAGACCATCGAACCCCTGCAGGCCTATGGGCTGAAAGTCATGTCCATCGGTTTCCTGGTGGAGGAAGATACCCCCATGATCTGGCGCGGGCCGGTGGCAACCCGGGCACTGCAACAGTTTCTCAACCAGACCCGCTGGGGGGAACTGGACTATCTGCTGGTCGATCTCCCGCCGGGTACGGGCGACATTCTTCTGACCCTGACCCAGCAGATTCCGGTCACCGGTTCTGTCATCGTCACGACTCCCCAGGACATCGCCCTGCTCGATGCCATGAAGGGATTGAAGATGTTCGAGAAGGTCAAGGTGCCGGTGCTCGGTATCATCGAAAATATGAGCCTGCATGTATGCAGTCAGTGTGGCCACGAAGAATCGGTCTTCGGCCATGGTGGGGGGGAAAAGATGGCGAAAAGATATCACATCCCCCTGCTGGGCCAGCTTCCCCTGGATATCACCATCAGGGAAAATGCAGACAGCGGTCATCCGACGATGGTCACCGATCCTACAGGACCCATTGCGCAGAAATTCCATCAAATCGCCCTGAGTGCAGCTGCCCGGCTGGCGCTGAGACCGAAAGACATGGCAGGCAAATTCCCCAAGATCGTAGTGGAGAACGATTGAAATGGCGATAAAATCCGACCGCTGGATCCGCCGCATGGCCAGACAACACGGCCTGATCGAACCGTTCGAAGCGAATCAGATCTCCGAACTGGAGGGTGAACGGGTCATCTCCTTCGGCACCTCGAGCTATGGTTACGATGTACGCTGCGCCGACGAATTCAAAGTGTTCACCAACCTCAATTCGGTCATCGTCGATCCCAAGAACTTCGACGCCGACAGTTTCGTCGACGTCAAGTCCGACGTGTGCATCATCCCACCTAATTCCTTCGCCCTGGCAAGGACGGTGGAGTATTTCCGTATACCACGCAATATCCTGACGATCTGCATGGGGAAATCGACCTACGCCAGATGCGGCATCATCGTCAATGTCACGCCTTTGGAGCCGGAGTGGGAAGGCCATGTCACCCTGGAATTCTCCAACACCACCCCACTGCCGGCCAAGATCTATGCCCACGAAGGAGTGGCCCAGGTGTTGTTCCTGGACTCGGATGAAGTGTGCGAGACCTCCTACCGGGACCGGGGCGGCAAATATCAGGGCCAGACCGGCGTCACCCTACCCAAGGCATAACCCCATGGAGATTTCCTCGTGAGCAAACGCCCTGTGAATACCATCCTCATCACTGGCTGTTCCAGTGGCATCGGCTATGTCACTGCCAAGGGGCTGAAAGAACGCGGTTACCGGGTTTTCGCTTCGGCCCGCAAACCAGAGGACGTGGAGCGTCTCAGGGCAGAAGGTTTCGAAACCGTGCAGCTGGACCTGGACGACAGCGAAAGTCTCAGGCAGGCGATGGAGCAGGTGCTTGAATGGACTGGAGGTACCCTGGATGCGCTGTTCAACAATGGTGCCTGGGGACAAGTGGGGGCGGTGGAGGACCTTAGCCGCGAGGTCTTGAAAGCCCAGTTCGAAACCAATTTTTTCGGTACCCACGAGCTGACCGGCCTGGTCCTGCCGGTGATGCGCAAACAGGGCCACGGCCGCATCCTGTACAACAGCTCGGTGCTGGGTTTCATTGCCCTGCCATACCGGGGCGCCTACAACGCCAGCAAGTTTGCCCTCGAGGGCTTGGTGGATACCCTGCGGCTGGAACTTCTCGGCACCGGTATCCATCCTGTGCTGATCGAGCCCGGCCCGATTCTGACCAAATTCCGCGCCAACGCCTACCAGAAATTCAAACAGAATATCGATCCTGAACACAGTCCGCATCGCAAGGTCTATCTCAGGATGGAACAGAAACTCGCCACTGAAGGTCCCGCGGTGCCCTTTACCCTACCCCCCGAAGCGGTGTTGCAGAAAGTGATCTATGCGCTGGAAAGGCCACGTCCCAAGATCCGCTATTATGTCACCGTACCCACATATCTTTTTGCCTTTCTCAAGCGTGTGCTGCCTTTCCGAATGCTCGACTGGATTCAACGCAAAGTATGAACACCCCCAGCCCCCATATCGAAATCATGGACACCACCCTGCGCGACGGTGAGCAGACCCAGGGCGTGTCCTTCTCACCCGACGAAAAATTCAACCTAGCCCGGGCTTTGCTCGAACGTTTGCGGGTGGACCGGATCGAGATCGCCTCGGCGCGGGTTTCCAACCGGGAACAGGAGGCTGTGACCCGGATCAACAAATGGGCTGCGGAAGAAGAGTTCTCTACCCAGTTAGAAGTCCTGGGGTTCGTTGACCACACCCTGAGCGTGGACTGGATCGTGGAGACCGGAGGAAAAGTCATCAACCTCTTGACCAAGGGGAGCGAGAAGCATTGCCGCACCCAGCTACGCAAGAGTCTGGACCAACACACCACGGACATTCTCCGTACCGTGGATTACGCCCGTGAGAAGGGATTGACCGTCAACGTCTATCTGGAGGATTGGTCCAATGGCTATCAGGACAGTCCCGACTATGTCTTCGGCCTGATGGACCGGCTCAAAGACAGTGGCATCCGTCGCTTCATGCTACCCGATACCTTGGGAGTGATGACCCCGGAGGAAGTCCATGCCAGCATCCAGGACATGTGCCGTCGCTATCCCGGACTGCATTTCGATTTCCACCCACACAACGACTACGGCCTGGGCACCGCGAATGTCATGGCCGCCGTCAAAGCGGGTGTCCAAGGCGTGCATTGCACCGTCAACTGCCTGGGGGAGCGTGCCGGCAACGCCTCGCTGGCGGAAGTGGTGGTGGTACTCAAGGACAAGCTTGGAGTCGAACTCAAGGTGGACGAATCCCAACTGGTCTGCATCAGCGACATGGTGGAACGATTCTCGGGCAAACGCGTGGCCGCCAATGCGCCCATCGTCGGCGCCGATGTGTTCACCCAGACTGCCGG
This sequence comes from uncultured Methylococcales bacterium, assembly GCA_964445885.1. GTDB lineage: Bacteria > Pseudomonadota > Gammaproteobacteria > Methylococcales > Methylothermaceae > Methylohalobius. The sequence continues at coordinate 548 of CAYUPV010000094.1, read as the reverse complement.
TATCCATGCCGATGGCGATCAAAAGGGTGGGTTGTATGAAAGCAAACTGCGCCCTGAACGTTTCGGCCGGGTGCGTAGCTATGCATTGGGAAAGATGAGCGGCAAGGCCTCGCTGCTGAAGAATCTGGAACGGCTGGGAATCGAGCTGACCCAGGAACAACAACGCAAGGTACTGGTACGGATCGTCGAACTGGGGGATTCCAAACAGATTATCACCACCGATGATCTACCCTTCATCATTGCCGATGTACTGGAGAGCGAAAGCTATCAACACGTCAAACTGTTGGGCTGTGTCATCACCAGCGGCTTCGATCTGGAGTCGACCGCCAGCATCCGGGTGGAAGTGGACGGTGAGATCCATCATGCCTCCGGGGCTGGTAATGGCGGCTTCGACGCCTTCATCGACGCCATCAACCAGATTCTGGCCCGCTACGACTACACCCTTCCTCCCTTGGTCGATTACGAGGTACGTATTCCCAAGGGTGGGCATACCAACGCGCTGACCGAGTGCGTCATCACCTGGGACTGTGCCGACAAGACCTGTACCA
>CAYUPV010000093.1:0-10730 GCA_964445885.1 uncultured Methylococcales bacterium | reverse complement strand
CCCACGATCGCTGGTTCCTGGACCGCATCGCCACCCACATCCTGGCCTTCGAGGGTGACAGCAAAGTGGTCTGGTTCGAAGGCAATTACGCCGATTATGCAGCCGACCGCAAACGACGCCTGGGCGAGGAGGCCGACCGTCCCCACCGCATCAAGTATAAGCGGCTGGTACACTGACGATGCTGGCTGCATCCGGTCTGGAGCCTTAGTGAAACCACCAGTATCCCAACGCCCCCAGCCCGACCAGGAAGAAGGTTGCCCAACCGATACGGTTGATGTGGCGGTAGATTGTCTGCTCCAGGCGCTCTCCTCCCCAGGCAATCAGACCGGCGACCAGGAAGAAGCGCCCCCCGCGACCGATGCAAGAGGCCAGAATGAAGGCCAATGGATTCATGGCCATGGAACCTGCAGCAATGGTGAACACTTTATACGGTATGGGGGAAAAGCCCGCGATGAACACTGCCCAGAAACCCCATTGCTCGAACCAATGCCGGGCGGTCAGATAGGCTTCCCAATAGCCCCACTGATGCAGCCACGGTTCCACCGCCACCATGGCGAAATAACCGATCCCGTAGCCCAGCAGTCCACCGACCACTGACGCTATGGTGGTCAACATTGCCAGACGCCAGGCGCTTCGTGGACTGGACAACGCCATCGGAATCAGCATCACGTCAGGCGGAACAGGAAGGAAAGACGACTCGGCGAAACTCAGCGCCACCAGATAGCGTGAGGCATGGCGATGCCGGGCATAGTGCAGGGTCTTTCTGTAAATGCGGTCGAACATCAACCCACCCCAGCCAGCAGGGGAACGAATTTTACCGGTTCGATGTCCTCGACCTCGCAGTGTTCACCAATGCGGACGATCCGTTTGAGCACTTGATGCCGTCCCTGGCGAACCGGAATCACCATGACGCCGCCGGGAGCCAGTTGACATAGCAGGGCCTCGGGAATCTCACTGGCAGCAGCCGTCACCACGATGGCTTGGTAAGGTGCATATTTGGTCCAGCCCCAGCCTCCGTCGCTGTGTTCATATTTGACGTTGTAGATCTTGAGGTCGTAGAGCAGAAAACGCGCTCTTTTCTGCAACGCTTCGATGCGTTCCACCGTATAGACCGTTTCCGCCAAACCGGCCAGCACCGCAGTCTGATACCCGGAACCGGTACCCACTTCCAAAACCTTTCCAGGTCGTCCACTGCCCATGGCGAGTTCGGTCATCCGTGCCACCGTATAGGGCTGGGAGATCGTCTGGCCGTGGCCGATGGGCAATGCGGTATCTTCGTAGGCGCGGCTGGCCAGCGCCTCCTCCACGAACAGATGGCGCGGCACTTCCCGGATGACATCCAGCACTCTGGAATTGGAGATTCCCTGTGTCCGCAGGCGCTCGGTCATGCGCTCGCGGGTACGCCGGGAAGTCATGCCAATGCCCGCTTTGCTCGCACTCATGAGCCCTCCTCCGGCAGCCAGGCAGCCAATGAATCGATGGAATCATAGCGGGTCAGATCGATCTGTAACGGAGTGACCGAAACGTAACCATTGCGTATCGCATGGAAATCGGTGCCGGGTCCTGCGTCCTGTTCAGGGCCAGCAGGACCCACCCAGAAGATGGTTCGCCCTCGGGGATCATTGTCCTTGATCACCGGTTCTGCTTTGTGGCGTTGCCCCAGCCGGGTAGCACGAAACCCTCGAATCTGGTCCAGCGGCAGATCGGGCACATTGACGTTGAGAATCGTATCGGCCGGCAATGGATTTGCCATCACTCGATCGAACAGCCGTAGCGCAACTGAAGTTGCGGTATCGAAATGGCGGGCCTGATCCCCAGCCAGGGAGATGGCGATCGCCGGCAACCCCAGGAATCGACCTTCGGTGGCTGCAGCCACGGTACCTGAATACAGTACGTCGTCACCAAGATTGGCGCCATGATTGATCCCTGCAATGACCATATCGGGTTCCTCCTGCAGCAGACCTGTGACGGCCAGGTGAACACAATCAGTGGGGGTACCATCCACCCAATAGAAACTGTTTGCCGCCCTATTGACCCTTAGAGGCCTATCAAGCGTCAGAGAATTGCTTGCACCGCTGCGATTGCGATCGGGCGCCACCACGGTAATCGTTGCCCGGGTGCTGAGGACTTCGGCCAATCTGACCAGACCTGTGGCAGTATATCCATCATCGTTACTGAGCAAAATATGCATGTCAGGGCAACTTTATGGCAACAAATAGTTGTAATTGTACCAAAAATGTCGAGTCGTGCTGAGACATTACCCAACCCTCTTGAGATTATGGTGAAAAACGCACATAGGCAACGATACGATTTCCTCATCATTGGCCAGGGGCTGGCCGGAAGCCTGCTGGCTTGGCAACTTTGGCAAAATGGCGCAAAGATTCTGGTGGCGGATAAGGGTGCTGGCAATGCCTCCAAGGTGGCGGCAGGACTCATCTCTCCCGTGACCGGGAAACGCTGGGTCAAGACTCAAGGGTTCGAGCACCTCCTGGGCAACGCCAGGACCTCATACGCGCAACTCGAAACAGACCTGGGGGTGAAACTTTGGCATGACCATGCTTTACTGCGCTTGTACCATGATGAAGCCGAACGGGATCTGGCCGACCGCCGGACACAGGACGCGGCCTATCAAGAATATCTGGGTCAGGAATCAGCTCCCGGAGAGGCAGGCTTTGGTCTCGCAGACGACTTTGGCGGCCGCTGGATTCTCCAGGCAGCACACCTGGCGACCACCCCTTTGCTGAACCGCTTGCGTGTATGGCTCGAAGCAAGTGACGCCTATCGTCAGATTTCGCTGGACCATGGTGGACTGGTCATGGACCCTTCCGGTATTCGCTGGTCGGACATCCAGGCCGATAGAGCGATCTTTTGCGAAGGTTGGCGGGTCATCCACAATCCCTGGTTCGCCAAACTGCCATGGCAACCCAGCCAGGGAGAAATCCTGACCCTGTCGTGCCAGAGTATACTACCGTCCTTCCCGGTCAATCGGGGTATCTGGTTGCTACCCGAAAAGCATGGAATTTGCCGGATCGGGGCAACCTACCGCTGGCAACCCTTGCTGGAGCAACCCACCACAGCAGGCAGCGATTATCTGTTGACAGCTTTCCAGCAATTGTTTCGCCAACCACCGCAGGCAAGGTGCATCGCCAAAGACGCCGGAATCCGCCCCAATACCCTCGATCATTTGCCCATCCTGGGACCTCACCCCCGCTTTCCGCAGTTGATCCTGTGTAACGGCTTTGGCTCCAAAGGAAGCCTCTATGCCCCCTGGTGCAGCAAGCTTCTATCTGAGCATCTGACTCAGGGCGTTCCCATCCCTGCAGACCTCAATATCGAGCGTTATCGTGCACATCTCGTTGACTGAACAGGCGCAAAGATTCATCGCAGAAGTCCTCCACCCCGGTGACGTGGCTATCGACGCCACCACTGGCAACGGACATGACACCCTCTTTCTGGCCCGGCAGGTGGGAAGCCATGGCCGGGTGTTCGCCTTCGATGTCGAGCCTGCTGCCCTGCGAAAGGCCAGGGAACAGGTGACGGCACTGGGATTGCAGGATCGATTGGTTTGGATCTGTCACAGCCATGAAACCCTGGAACAACACATTCCCGCCCCGTGGAAGCACGACATCCAGGCAGTGATGTTCAACCTGGGCTATCTGCCCGGTAGCGACAAGGAATGCATCACCACCCCTTCCTCTACCTTGCCGGCGTTGGACCAGGCGCTGCGACTCCTGGCTCCTGGGGGACGCATCAGCATCATTGCCTACACGGGACACCCCGGAGGGAAGGAAGAGGCAGACGCCATTACTCGTTGGCTGGCCGCCCAGTCTTCCCTCCAGTTATCCTGGAAACAGATCATCCCTGAAAACAGAATCTCTCCTCCTCGACTGTTCTTCATCGATAAACTCTGAAGAAACATCTGTTTTGTTCTACATTCAAATCAGGATTGGTTATCATTTCGTTTCATATCCCTCCAATAGTCCTGAACGACCAAAGCTTAAAATGAAATCATTCGCATTTTCCAAGAACAAGGCCGCACCGGGCATAGCAGCTTGGCTGGCAGGATGGATTCTGCTATCCATGTTACTGGGATTGGGGGGATGTCAGAACCTGATGTTTCCACCCACTTTCACTGAAACTACTGCGCCCCCGCCACCGCAACCTGAAACCGTCCATTTCAAACAGGAAGGCGACAGTCCCGTCATCGGACACATCTATCGAGTCAGGTTACAGGAGGGTGACACTCTGGCCGACGTCGCACGCCATTACGGCATCGGACTGCAGGCCATTCAGGATGCAAATCCGGGGATCGATCCTTGGGCACCTCCCCCAGGGAAGGAAATTCTGCTTCCGCTGGCTTTCATTCTCCCCGATGCGCCCCACGAGGGCATCGTGATCAATCTGCCAGCCATGCGGCTGTTCCATTTTCCCCAAAAGGTAAACGTTGAGGTGGATTCCTATCCCGTGGGTATCGGGCGGGCGAGCTGGGGAACCCCACTCGGACGGACTCGTATCGTGCAGAAAAAAGCCAATCCCAACTGGGTGGTTCCTGTGTCTATCCGCCGCGAACATGCGAAAAAAGGCGATCCTTTGCCAAAAGTTGTCCCTCCCGGACCAGACAATCCACTGGGAAGTCATGCCCTCCGCCTCGGATTCCCCAGTTACCTCATCCACGGCACCAGCAAACCCTATGGCGTCGGCCTTCGCATCAGCCATGGTTGCATTCGTCTGTACCCTGAGAACATCGCTGCCCTTTATCCCCAGGTCGAGGTCGGGACACCGGTGACGATCGTGGATCAGCCCTATCTGATCGGCTGGCGTGGCAAACAGCTTTATTTGGAGGTCCACTCACCGCTACAACAAAAGCGCAGTGAACTGAAAAAAATACTTCAGGGGTTGGAGAAACATCTAAGACAGATAGAAAGGGAAACGGGTGAAGAAATCAACTGGAAACGGGTTACGGAAACCATCGCTGAAGCCAGAGGCTTCCCAGTTCCGATATTGGCGGGAGCACTGGATATACAGACCCTGCTCGGCAGAGCCCCCCTGGTACCCCACCCCGGGACGTGGCCTCAACGCTATCTCCCTCCTCCTCCTTTCTCTACCGGGTGGTATGTGGCTATCGATATCCCGCTCACTGCTGAGAATGCGCAAAAACTCGTCGCCATACTCCGGCACCAGGGTCCTCCCCTGCCTGCCCACCGGATCGATAACCAGGTCGTCATTGGACCCTACCAGACCAAAGCAACCGCCAAAAAAATCAAATCACGGTTACAACGTGAGCTTCAACTCGACAGCCGGCTGATCTCACCAGACAAAGGCCCGCCACTGAGGGTGGCCGATCATTCATAATCTTCATTATAGAAAACGAAGGCTTGGCCATAATGGGTGTCACCCCGAAAATCTTCCCAGACAAAGGCAGGCCCGGGTATCGGTTTGGTCGGCAGGGGAAAAGTCACCACATCCAACACACCGGTGAACACTCGGCCGGTTGTATTGACGACCCCTTGCACTAAACCACCCGTGAGGCCATAGGCAAAACCCGGGACCCCGCTTTCGTAAGCGCTGTTATTGTATCCATTGATCATACTTTTTGGGATCTCAACCCAGGAAAGCACTATATTTGCGAACCCGACCCCCAGCTTGCGTCCCACTGCTTGGCCGTAACTGTCCTGAGCCGCTGCTTTGCCCATTGCCAGTGCCAACAAGGCGGTCAGCATGAATACTCTAAGCCGATAGCTCATCTCATTTCTCCTGTTGCAGATCTCCCAAATAAACAAACGCCCCGATCGAGGCAAACCCTCCTATAACCATAGAAAACCCCACGAGGTTTGCAAGCGGTGGGAGAAAGTAAAAACGCCCCCGTTACTATCAGGTAACGGGGGCGTAACCGCTCACTCAGCTGTTCAGAGAGAACTCAGCCAGCCAGATTCTGGTTGGCGAAATCCCAATTCACCAGGTTCCAGAAATTTTCCACATACTTGGGACGCGCGTTGCGGTAGTCGATGTAGTAAGCGTGTTCCCAGACGTCACAAGTCAAAATTGGCTTCTTGCCATCGGTCATGGGATTACCGGCATTCTGTGCCTGGACGATCTCCAGTTTATTGCCGTTTTTGACCAGCCAGGCCCAACCGGAACCGAACAGGGTGACTGCAGCCTTGGAGAAAGCTTCCTTAAAGGCGTCGAAGGAACCGAAATCCCGGTTGATGGCATCGGCGACGGCCCCCGAAGGAGCTCCACCACCATTGGGGGAGAGACTGTTCCAATAGAAGGTGTGGTTCCACACCTGAGCGGCATTGTTGAAGATCGGGCCGGAAGCCTTGAGGATGATTTCCTCCAGGGTCATGTTTTCGAATTCGGTCCCCTGGATCAGGTTATTCAGATTCACCACATAGGTGTTGTGGTGCTTGCCGTAATGATATTCCAGGGTCTCCCTGGAAATGTGGGGTTCCAGGGCGTCCATCGGATAAGGCAATGGGGGCAGTTCGTGTTTCATTGAGTGACTCCTTTTGATTGTTGTTCCACAGATTCACCAGGCATGATTTCCCAGCACGACACTCGGAAACGATTACTTTAGCACTGCTCCGGTTGCGAATAAAGCACGGTATCGGAATGCTGTCGCAATAGGTCATAAAGCTTATCCTTGAGCTGCAATCGCTTCTTCTTCAAGGACTCCACGTAGCTGTCAGCGGGAGTTTCAACCTGTTGTTCGATGCGATGTATCTCCCGGTCGATCTTGTGATATTGATCGAAAAGCTGGATGAAACGGTGATTGCTTACCTTCAGCTGATGGATCTGCTGTCGAAATTCTGGAAACTCGTGAAGCAAATCGTGATGTTCACCGTACATGTTTTCATTCTCCTTCGTTTGCAATCAAACGGAAGAATGATATCAAGGACGAACAAGTGCCACTTTGTCCTGAATCAACATTCAGTGGATTGGAGGCAACTGTAACATCAAGCCTTTACCCTCACCCTGCATGAGCGTGGAGGGATAGCCCCCATTCCACTTCTCGACCGCCTTGTAGCGAATCAGCTTGTCCGTAATTGAATTGGCCACCAACCGGTTGGCCTTGGCAATCGCCTCGGCCTCCTTCATGATCTGATAGGCCTTGGCGTCGGCCCCGATGCGTTTCTTCTCCGCCTCTGCCTTGGCCTGGGTCGTCACCTCGATCAATTTGGTATTAGCCTCGATGGTCTTGATCTTCTGATTCTTCTCCGCCTGCTTCTCCACCATCGCCAGACGTTGTTCCTCCTGCTTGGCCAGCTGCACCTCCTCGATCTTCTTGAGCACAATCCGGGGTAGCTTGATATTGCGCAGGGCAACATCGTGGAGCAGGAACGGCAGCTCCTTGAACTTTTCCCCCAATACGGCACGAATCTCTTAGGCGATGACGGTCCGGTCGGCGGCGATCTTCTCCGCCTGATACTTACCGATCACATCGCGTACCACATCGCGGACGATAGGATTGATGAGTTTCTCGAAATAATTCTTTCCGAACTGTGCCAGGATCTCAGCCGCTTCGTTCCTGTCCGGGGTATACTGAACCGTCAACTCTACCCCGATAGGCAGATTCTTGTTGTCGAGCACCTGAATGGCCGGTTTGTTGATCACCCCCCCCTTGTCCGGAAGATCTTTGACACTCTTGTAATTGACCGTCTGCAGCCGCACATCGAAGACCCGCACCGACTGTATGAACGGAATCTTGAGGTGAAGACCAGGTTCCATCTCGTCTGGATCATATTTGCCGAAAGTGCTCAGCACTCCAACCGTGCCGCTTTCGATGGTGTAGACGGACATGAACACGACGGCAATCAACACCAAGCCCGCCACGACCCAGATGCCACCCAAACGGTTGATATTGAAACCCTCTCTACCACCGTCAGTACTGCGTTCGATATGCCAGCTCATGCGTTTACCTTTAAATCAAGAAACCAAATGCAAGGTTAGCATAACCCCGCAGCATAGATTGCTGACGCTAAATCTTTTGCAGTGACGACACCACGCACTTCGATATCATCCCTGCTTATGTAAGAATCGGATTCGCCCCCAAAAGCATCGGCTAGCCCTGTAGCAACTGCCGCATTCCAGACTATGGTTTACCCAGGGGCCAGACCCAACAGCGCCAACACCAATTCCACCCGGCTGGTCACCCCCACCTTCTCGTGAATATGCCGGCAATGGTTTTTGATGGTGTGGTAGCTCAAGTGCAGGCGTTCGGCGATCACCTCGTTCTCCAGGCCTTCCAGCACCAGCCGACATATTTCCCGTTCCCTATGGCTGAGCTGGGAAGGCCATCTGACTCGTTGCCAGACAGGAATTCCGTCAGATCGGCGGTCTAACAGAATCAGCCGGCAGCCGCCAGCCAGCCAATGACATTTGAACCAGAAGCGATGGCCCTCCAATTCCAGAGTCTCCTTTTCAGGCTCATTCAGTGCTTCCATGAGTACCAGAGGCAGGGATCCAGTGGCCCGGGTCATAGCTTCAAACGTACTGTTCTGCATCAGGATCGTCCCGTCCTGCGCGACGAAAGCGGCAGCCGGGAGGGTGTCCGTCAGATGACTGGCGAGAGATTTGTAACGACGCAGTTCCTCCCCCAGCATCAGTGAGCGTAGACAAAGCCCACACTGGCAGGCAAAGGACTGCATCAGAAGCAGGTCTTCACGACGAAAACAAGATGCCCGTAAAGCCGTACGCTGGATCCGGAGACGTAGGGGTGGGTCGTCATAGAGATAGGCAACCAGAAGGGTGACCGGAGAACCGAATTTCCCAACGGAGATCGGCCGGCCCTGTTCCTCCCAGATCCTGTTGGTGATCTCGTGTAATTTCGTTCTTGGGAGATCGACATCGTAGGCCACGACACATCTCCCCCGAGTGGAGAATGCACTCCCGAGCACTTTTTCCAACGGATCACGACGAATCAGCTCCACATTCATCCCATCCGCTTCGGAACTGACGTTGACTCTGCAGAGAAAATTCACGGACCCTTCCGGATCACCACTCTGATATACCAGTCCAGATTGGGCGCGAAACAGCGGGATCAGTCCATACTTCAGCCAATCCTCGAAATGATTGAGGGTACGGCATTGCAGTAGTGCTGGAAAAAGGACATCCCGGCGTACATGGCCATCATTTGAAAGGGCATGAAGGAACCGTTCGATCGCCGCCCCCTTCATAACCACCATTCCCCCCCGGAATTTTGGGACAAGAGGTGTCCAAGCAACATAATAATTATTCTTAAATTTATATGTTCGTTTCCCGCTTTCTGATCCCGTGTTGATCAACTCACTAGAAGTATCGAGCAGGAAATCATCTATTTATTAGGTGCTTCAAGGGCAAGACTATCCGAAACCCACCGCTCGAGCAAGTGCCCAGCAGCTGATGGACTGCGTCAATGAATTGGCTGCCGAAACAGGGCGGGCGGAAAGGCCAGGGGATTGGCGGAATCGGAGATGCAACGGGAACAGGAAATACCCTGGACGATCATCTTCATGAAGCACCAGGCCGCTGGCAGTGGAGCCATGACACTTATCTGGGTGAGCCGACCCTTGATTCCATTGGCCCCACACATTCGCCAGATTTGTAACCGATGACTTTCACATCGGCACAGGCAGAGCAGCCATTGGGATAGGTCTTGTGGCCGCCGCCTTCTAGACTGGCGCAGACCGGTTTGTAATTCTGGGGGCAGATTTGCGGGCGTGTCTCAGGACAGAGTGTCAGCCTCTCCTCGATCGTTCGCTCCTTTGAAACGCAGCTAGCGGCCAACACAGAGGCGGATAAAAACAACAGGCTTCGGATCAAGGAAATATCCATCATGGTGGTTACCTTTCCAAGTTTGGTGGCTACAGGAGCTTAAATCAGGAACGCTTTACTGCAATCGATTCTAGCCCGAATATTGCACCAGTCGGATTCTGGCCCCTCCATAATTTACTGATTCCCAAGCAGAATATGTCATATTTTCAGCAAACGTCGAAGGTACATTCTGTCCCCGGCCAGAAACCTATCCCGGCCCTGGCTTGTCCAGGCACACCTGGGCTTGGGTTTCCCTCAAGCCATAGCTACGGCTATGCCTTTCAGTCCAACCCGGCGCCCAGCCGCACCTGTCCTGCGCCATCATCCGGGATACTGGTGCAATATTCGGGCTAGCCAGGCCATATTAGCGCACGACACTCCATAAAACACCAAAGCACGCAAAATCACACTGTGTTGCATACCCGATGTTGCCCAGTGATAATAATGGTTCGTAAAGCGGAAAGGACAATCAGGATTGGGTTGTCACCCCGGGAATGGAATGCTCCAGAACATAATTATGGTATTTGCCAAGCGTTTGCTGGTGCATCCTGTCTTCTCCTCATGCTCGAGAAGACAGCCATCTCAAATAAGGTCGTTATAAAAGACAATGTCAAAGCTGGTCCAGCAAGCCATACACTTTTCCACCCAGGCCCACGAACGTATCGACCATCGCCGTAAATACAGCGGCCAGCCTTACTCAGACCATCTGAAACAGGTGGCAGAAATCGTAGCCACGGTCACCGATGACGAAGAGATGATCGCTGCAGCCTGGTTGCACGATGTAGTCGAGGACACACCGGCGACCATTGACGACATCGAACGCGAATTCGGCCTGCCGGTCGCCAGACTGGTTCACTCCCTGACGGACATCAGCAAACCCAGTGATGGTAACCGGGCCAAAAGAAAGGCCATCGACCGGGCGCATCTTGCGAAGGCCT
>CAYUPV010000092.1:0-10855 GCA_964445885.1 uncultured Methylococcales bacterium | reverse complement strand
GGAGAGCATAATTGCAGCGGTCGGCCAGATCCTGGTAGACGGCGATCAATTCCTGAACCCCACTCATTTTGCAGGAGATGACGATTCTGTCGGCCGGGAGTCCCAGCTCCTCGGCCTTGGAGGCGCTTTCCAGAGCCGAAGTGATGACAGCGTCGCGCATCACCTGGTCGAGATCGCGGGGTTGCCTGAGTTTGGCGTTTTCATCCAGGAGCCGGGCCAACACCGCCTGGTCCAGGCTGCCCCAGTTGACGCCGATGCGGACCGGCTTGTCATAGCGGGTGGCGAATTCGATCATTTGGGCGAACTGGGGATCGCGTTTCGAACCTCGGCCCACGTTTCCAGGGTTGATCCTGAATTTGGCCAGGGCCTCAGCGCAAGCAGGGTGCTTGTCCAGAAGTTTGTGCCCGTTGAAATGAAAATCTCCCACCAGTGGGGTGTCGCATCCCTGTTGTTCCATGCGTTCGCGAATTTTTGGTACGGCGGCAGCCGCTTCCTCGGTGTTGACGGTGATGCGGACGATCTCTGAACCGGCGCGGGCCAGGGCAAGCACCTGCTCAACCGTTCCGTCGATATCTTCGGTGGCAGTATTGGTCATGGACTGGACGACGATGGGAGCGTCGCCACCTATCTGGACATTGCCGACCTTCACGCCTTGGGAGGATCTTCTTCGAATGGGGGGTGTACTCATACGTGGTTCGCTTTTCAGCTGCTAGTATTGTTGATAACGCGTGTCTGGAAATTCTTACCATTATAAATTGAAAAATGATCGATGTGAGGATTCATTACTTCTCTGACATTCATCTGGAGTTCGGTCCTCTGCAGATGCCGGACGTGGGAGCCGATATAATCGTCGCTGCGGGCGATATCGGCCTGGGTGTTCAAGGCTTCGAGTGGTTGTCCCGCCTGGATGGTCCCGTGGTCTATGTCGCCGGCAATCATGAATTCTATAACCAGGATCATGGAACTCTGTTGACCTGTTTGGAAAAGCTGGCGGCCGGTGGATCCGTCCATTTTCTCGAGAACCACAGTTGCGTCGTCGGCGGGGTACGTTTCCTGGGATGTACCCTATGGACCGATCTGGGTGCGGGGGAGGAGGATGTGAGCACTCTGGAGTCCTCTGTCAATGATTTCCACAAGATACGTTTCAACGATAAACCTTATTGTCTGGAGCACTATCAGGCATTACACAGGCGTTCCAGGTATTGGTTGGAACAGGCATTGCAAACTCCTTTCTCCGGCCCCACGATCGTGGTGACCCACCATGCACCGACTTTCTGGAGTTGGGACAATCGCCCCTCGGCACTGAACCGCTTTGCTTATTGTAACGACCTGAGAGGGTTGATGTACGAATACGACATTGCTGCGTGGTTTCACGGTCATACCCACGTGGTCTGGGATTATCGTTGTGCCGATACGCGCATCCTATGCAATCCCAGGGGGTATTATGGGCGCAGTCCGGTGGAGAATTTCCGGTCCGACCGGGTCGTTGACCTGTAGCCGTGCTTTCCTTCCCTCTTTGGCGTGCTACTTTTCTAGTAGTGGTGACTGAATTGTGAGGAGGATCATCCTTGGATATCGCAACCCTGGTAGGATTTCTCGGCGGGCTAGGGATCATTATTGCCGCCATTGGTATGGGCGGCGATTTCGGGCTGTTCGTCAATATGCCTTCCGTGCTGATCGTGATTGGGGGCACATTCATGGTGACCCTGATGAAGATCACCCTGGGCGATTTCTTCCGTTCCTTCGGGGTGGCCTTGAAGGGTTTCTTCAACAAGGTGGAAGATCCCTCCAAGTTGATCGAGGAGGCCGTCCGGCTGGCGGACGTGGCGCGCAAGAACGGCCTGTTGGCACTGGAGAACGAAACCGTGGACAATGCCTTTCTGCAGAAAGGCATCATCCTGTGTGTGGATGGCCACGATCCGTCCCTGATCCGCAAAATGTTGAGTGAGGAGATCAATCAGGCCATCAAGCGCCACGAGGTGGGGCAGGCCATGTGGTCGTCGGTAGGTGATATGGCTCCAGCCATGGGGATGATCGGTACCCTGGTGGGTCTGGTGCAGATGCTTGCGAATATGTCTGATCCAGCCAGCATCGGCCCCGCGATGGCAGTTGCTTTGTTGACGACTTTGTATGGTGCGGTGGTTGCCAATGCCTTCGCTCTTCCGCTCGCAGACAAACTGGCGTTGCTCAGCGAATATGAAAGAACGACCAAGTCCCTGATCATCGAAACCATCAACGGTATTCAGGAGGGAATGAATCCCAAGGTACTGGAAGCGCTACTCAGTACCTACGTGCCTGAGAAAAAACGCGCCAATGGTGCCTGATCATGTCAGAACAGGCTGAAGAATGCCCCAAGTGTAAAGCCGGTGCGCCTGCATGGGTGATGACCTTTGCCGACCTGATGTCATTGCTGATGACCTTTTTCGTGCTGTTGTTGTCCTTTGCCACCATGGACATGGTCCGTTTCCGCCAAATGGCCGGTTCGCTGCAGAATGCTTTTGGGGTGCAGCAGGAAATACCAGCCTATGACATCGTCAAGGGAACCAGTGTCATCGCCCAGCATTTCACGCCTGCCTCAGTCGATCCAAGTCCCATCGACGAGATTCGCCAGTCCACCACCGAAGAGCTGCCCAATCTGGATATTCCTGAGTCTACCAAGGAGCTACAGAGTCAGGGAGAGATGGACCGGGAAACCATGGAGGCGAAACTGGCACAGGAACGTCGGAAGGAACTGGAGGCTGAGGCAAGGCGAATTCGTGAATCGTTGCTGGATGAAATCCGGGCAGGCAAGATCAGTGTGGAGATGGAGCAAAACAGGATCGTCATCCGAATCCACGAGAAGGGGTCCTTTCCCTCGGGTAGTGCAGTGCTGAATGTCGGCTTTGGACCGGCGATGAAGAAGATCATCGAAGTGGTGAAACGCAGTCGGGGTAAGATCGTCGTTGCCGGCCACACCGATGATGTCCCCATCACCACCGAGTGGTACCGTTCCAACTGGGAGCTGTCATCCGCACGTGCTGTCACCGTGGCTCATGAACTCCTTCGGGGTGGGGTCGATCCCAAGCGGATGGTCGTCTCGGGGTATGCTGATACCCACCCTCTGGTACCCAATACCAACGCCAAAAATCGTGCCAGAAATCGACGTGTCGAGATCCTTCTGCTGCAGAATGACAGGGACCTCAAAGTCCCTGCTAAATTTCCCCAATAGCTTAGGAGTATCCTTAATGAATCAAGAGCTGAGCCCCGTCGACAGTCCCGAGCGGAGAAGATTCTTCAGGATCGAGGACGAAATTGTTTTGGTCTATCGGCCGGTGGCGCCAGAAGATGTTCCGGATTCGGCGGCCTTCCCCGAGCAGATGGCGGATCACTTTTCCATTACCTCCACCCTGGAATTTCTCACCCAGGAGTCTCAGGCTCAGTTGCGACGCATTCAGCGTGATCATCCAGACGTGGCGGATTTCCTGCAAACATTGGAGCGCAAGATCGATGTGCTTGCGCAGGCGTTGATTATCAGTAACAATCAACTGGTAGATCAGCCCACTCGAAAGGTCAACCTGAGTGCCGCAGGAATCGCATTCGACACTGAGCAGGCCCTGGATGAGGGGTGTATGTTGGAACTCAAGATGGTTGTACCGCCGGCCCTGGTGGGCATCCTGACTTTTGGCAAGGTGGTTTATTGCCGCGAGAACGAGGGAAGCCATGACTACCGGGTCGGAGTGGATTTTTTAAGTATGCGTGAACAGGACCGTGAATTTTTGATCCGTCACGTGGTCAAGCGCCAGTTGACCCAGCTACGGGAACAGAAACAACCTCAATCCCATTCATAAGGGCCGGTTGCAAAGTCGTCCTGATTTGGAACCCACCCCTCAAGAACCAGACAACCATCATGTTGACACCTGCCGATGAGGCATTGTTGCGCCGGTTGGCCGATGGCCGTTTTCATTCCGGGCAGCACCTTGCAACGGATCTGAACATCACTCGCACGGCGATCTGGAAGCAGGTTCGCAGGCTCAGGGAAAAGGGGCTGGAGATTCATTCCGTCACCGGCCGGGGGTATCGTTTGCGGCAACCCCTGGAATGGCTGGATCGAACGTCTATTGAGCAAGCGCTGAAGCTTCCCTTGGGTTGTCCCGAACCTGTACTGGAACTCCATACCTGTCTCGACTCGACCAATACCTACCTGATGCAAAACGCGCGCCGGCTGGGCAGCGCGCACACCTGTCTGGTGGAAACTCAGACCGCGGGGAAGGGCCGGCTGGGTCGCCGCTGGGTTTCTCCTTTCGGCTGTAACATCTATCTATCCACTTTGTGGCGGTTTAGTACCGGCACGGCCGCCTCCGGTCTCAGTCTTGCCGTGGGGGTGGTGGTGGTGCAAGCGCTTCAGGAAATCGGTTTTCCCGAGCTGCAGTTGAAATGGCCCAACGACATTCTCTGGCGGGGAAGAAAACTTGGCGGTATCCTGATTGAAGGCATCAGCGAGCATCAAGGGGACAACGTCGTGGTGATTGGCCTGGGTATCAATCTATGGCTTCCCTCCAAGGCGGCATCAGGGATCGATCAGCCGTGGGTGGATGGGCGCACGATTCTCGGCCACCTTCCCCGGCGTAATCTGACGATCGCAAAGATCATGAGCCGCATGCTTGCCCTGCTGGGCCGATACGAGGATCAAGGGTTGACCACCTGGCTTGACGACTGGCGGCGGCTGAACTGTGTGCTGGGGCGTCAGGTGCAGGTGGTGCAGAATGACCGTAGCTATACCGCAACAGCAATCGATGTGACTGAAGACGGCCTGTTGCTCCTGGAAGATCAAGCAGGAAGAAGCAGAGTATTGATGGCGGGGGATGTGAAATTACGGGTAGAAGGTCAGTGGTGAATGGAGCTTTTGATCGACAGTGGTAACAGTCGCCTTAAGTGGGCTTGTATCCTCGAAGGTGAATTCAGGTCACATCCGCCACAGCCGGGCGGACGGCCCTTGTCAGGCCTTGATCTGGACAGGATTTGGGGGGGGCTGAAGCCTCTTCCCAGGCAGGTGTGGATCGCCAATGTTGCCGGTGACGAGGTTGCCAGGATGTTGACGGACTGGATCGAGTCCCGTTGGCAATTGTCGCCGCAGTTTGTCGTCAGTCAGCCGGAGGGATATGGCGTCACTAATGCTTATTCCGACCCTTCGAGATTAGGCGTTGACCGCTGGCTCGCACTGATAGGAGCCCGCCATCATCACCCGTTACCCGCCTGTATCGTCGATTGCGGAACCGCCTTGACTGTTGATGTGCTCGATAGTGAGGGATGCCACCGAGGGGGGGTGATTTGCCCCGGCCTGAGGCTCATGAGTCAAAGTTTGGGAACGGAGACGGCCGGAATCGGGCTGCTGGAGTTGGATCTCTTTACAACCGGTATCCTTGCTGACAATACTGTCAATGCGGTCGGATTTGGGATTCGCCATGCGGTCATTGGTGTGATCGAACAGGTGACCCGACTGCTGGCTCACGAACTGCCCGGGTTGCATCTCATCCTGACCGGTGGGGATGCCACTGAAATTGCTTCGTTTTTTTCAGGTAAAAGTAAAATCGTGCCCGACCTGGTGCTCCAGGGATTAGCGGTGGTCAGTCGATGCCAATAAGCAAAAAGTTGTTTTTCCTATTCCTTGCGGCCAATATCATCCTGTTGCTGTGGGAGGGTAGTCGCGCCAGGCATACCGGTACCTCCTCGACGTATCGTGGGGCACCGGTCGAGCGTCTGGAATTGCTGCAGGAAATGGCCGAACTGCCCAGGAAGTCGCGCCCCCCCAGGTTGAGTCAGGCTCACGATTCGGTGGCTGGGCCAACCGGTGCAAGGGGAACACAAATCGAGACAGCGGATCAGGGGCGGGAGACCACCGATCTGCGCCAAAGCGCAGAGGTGGAGGAAATTACCAAGGATACCGAGGAATCGCTGTCGCCAAAGGTTGAAAACAGGACTGAAACAATCCAGTGCTTCCGGGTCGGTCCCTTTGCCGACAGGTCTGCTGCCGAGGTTTTCCTGGCCACGTTGGGAGAACGTGGGATCAAGGGACTGATAAAGCCGGAGACCGAGACGGAAGTCGTCGGTTACTGGATCATGTATCCCCCGGCCGCTTCCCTGTCCGAGGCTCGGGAAACCCTGAATCGTCTGGAATCCCAAGGTTTCGAGGACTTATGGTTGTTCGAACAGGGGCCCTTTAAGGGTGCCATTTCCCTTGGGTTGTACGCTATGCAAAGCCGTGCCGAAGTCATGGCTGCAAGGATGCGGAAACGGGGTTTGGAGGTCAAGGTCATGCCCAAGCAACAGGTGCGGAAAACGTATTGGTTACGTCTTGACCGGCCGGTCTCTCCTGTTTGGATGGGGAACTACGATCCTACCCTGAGGGAAACTGTCTGTGACGTTCAGTCCGTCAGGGAGGAACCGATTTCCTCAGAGGATTCCGGTTCGCTGGACACAGTCTCGGGGCGTGAGTAATACATGGCCACCAAAAGCGAGAATTGAACCCCGAAGATCAGGTTGGCGATCAATAGATGGACCGGTTGGATGACGGCAGGAATTCCGAGTCTCGCCATGCTGATTCCGGTGGCCACAGCGAGTAGAATCAGAAAACCCAAGGCGAGGGACAGACGGAAAAGCAGGTGTTGCTGGGGCAGGATACGGATGAATCGCCAGATCATCGCCAGGTTGGCGCACAGCAACACCAGGGCGAATGCCTTGTGAATATTGAACACCCACGGTAACTCACTCAACCACAACTCGCGATGGAGGTAATCATATCCCTTGGCGATGAGGTCGACTGCTTCCCGCACCTGGGCGCCAAGAATGATCTGGATCAGAGTCATGACGAGAACGACGGCAACCCACCAGGCCAATCTGTTATCCAGGGGCCGAAGGATGAGCGTGGGGAGGGTGGTTTTCTGTGAGCGTATCACTGCATAAAGCAACAGACCCACGATGGTCAGAGCCAGCAACATGTGAGCGGTGATCAACAGTGGGTGCAGATTGGAACTGACGACGACAGCCCCCAGCCAACCTTGGAATATGACCAACAGTAACGCTGCCAGGGAGGTATGGAATACCGGCCGGTCGAATTTCAGAAAAGGAACGGCGCGCCATACCGTCAGGATAATCAGGATCCCGATGGTGACCCCGGTCAATCGGTTGAGATATTCAGTCCAGGTCTTGACGGGGTTGAAATCGGTATTGGCGTAACCCAGTTCAGAATAGATTGCATGGTAGTTGGGGGGCAGCTGTGATTCCTGGGTAGGGGGAATCCACTGGCCGAAGCAGGTGGGCCAATCGGGGCACCCCATTCCTGCCCCGGATGCACGGACGATGGCGCCCACCAGAATCAACAAGTAAACCGCTGCCACGGTGATCAGGCCCAGCCTGCGGAAGTTTCGAGTTGCAATGTTGTTCATGGAAAATGCTGGTCATCCAACTGGCCGTGGGAATTGCAACCGCACTATACCGGTAGATGGGGATGGGAACAAGCATAGTTCCTAACTGAACAACTGGCGGGTTTCGTCTATCCCTTCGATTTCCACCACTTCGATGTCAGGCGCCAGCCCCAGCCGTGAGAAAGCAGCGATCTGAGCAGGTTCCACGGGGGGCTGGCTTCCCTGTGCCGCTATGTGCTCAAGATAAGCCACCTGAACCACATCCACATAGTCCGCTTTCTCATCCTCCGGTTGTCTCTCCCACTGGATATATTCAGTCACCACCCGTCTCAGGGTATCCGGGAAATTCCACTTTGCCATGATGACTTCGCCGATCCTGGGATGCAGGGAATCGAGCAGATGGCCCAAAGTTTCTTGATCTTTGGCGATACCTGTCGATTTGTCAGCCAGGGACAAAATCGGAAGCTTGCCGATTTGGTGTATCAGGCCTGCCAGCAATGCCTGTTCGGTATCCAGTCCGGGGCACAGGGTCGCCATGGCCCGGCTGATCGACGCCACGTCGACGCTGGTCTGCCAGATGTCGTAAAAATAGTTCCCCAGTAGTGGAGAGTCGGGCTGGAACACCTGTTTCATGGCCAGTCCCATCATGAGCGTTCGTACCGTGTTGTATCCCAGTCTCATCACCGCCATCTGGAGATTGGTGATTTCCGTTCTGGCCCGATACAACGGGCTGTTGGCAACTTGCAGCAAGCGTGCCGTCAGTGCCGCATCTTCGGCGATCATGGTCGCCAGTTGGGAGGCCGAGGCATCCCCTTTGTCAACGGCATCGCGTACCTTGAGTGCCACTTCCGGGAGAGAAGGAAGGACGATACGGTCCTTCTCGATTTCCTCGAGCAAATGGTCAAGAAACTGTTGTTCATTGGCAAATTGCATGGCAATCGGAATCCTTTGTTTAAGTGATAAAATCCTCTAAGGCAAAGTATAGGCAAGATCCATCCACTGTAAGGGGGCCTCAGGTTCACTGGCGAGAATAATTTCTGAGTTTTGAGCCCTGTCACATCGCACGACTGCCAGAAATTCCTGTCCGTCTGAAGCGGCGGCGGCATTGACTATCTGTCCCACGATCTCTTCCCGGCATAGAAGTTTTAAACCCGGTTCCACCTGGGTTCGGGAGGCCACTTTTCCCCGGTAGGTCCGTCTTTTGATCTGGCCACGGTAATGGGTTCGGGCAATGATTTCCTGGCCGGTATAACAGCCCTTGTCGAAGCTGATGGCACCGAGCACGTCGAGATTGAGCATCTGGGGCAGAAAGTCCTCGGAGAGGGCTTTGCTGACCCAGGGAATCCCGCTGCGTATCTCCTGAAGCCGCCAAAACTCTGCATGCTGACAAGTGGACTGGTGTTCCTCGATCAATTGGAGCCAACACCGTTGGGCAGCTTCGAGCGGCCCAGATATCAACCAACGTATCCCCGGGGGAGGCATCCGGATCCAGGTCACGCCTTTCAGCTGGATGGCAGCATTGGGGGTGATGGGTAGCTGACCGAACTCTCCGGGCAGCTGACCGTCGGCGACGGTGATTCCGAACAAAGCGAGTTCTTCTGCCGTCACCTGCACATCGGATCTCAACACAAACATCCTGAGGCGCTGTACGACAGATTCCAGAAGGTCGGTTGCCAGCATCAGAAGGTAGTCGTCACCTTCCTGCAGAATCCTGAAATTGGCGATCACCCTGCCTTCGGGAGTGCAGAAAGCACCCAATCCCGATTGCTCCCGGGTGATCTGGCCCACGTCACAGGTGGACTGGCCCTGGAGAAACTTCAGGGCATCGCTTCCTGATATCCTCAAGACCCCGGTCGGCGGCAGAGGTGCCAAGAGCATGTGATCTCTTCCCCGGTTTTCTGATCGTTGCTGAGTATCGATGAATGCTTGCCAAGGGTGCATGATTCTTCCTCCAAACAGGCTGGTTTACTGCGCAATTCCGAAATCATTCTATGCTTAAAAATGGGGCTGTCACAAAACTGTCATTTTGTGACTAAACAGTCCGTCTTCCCGCTAGGACAGGAAAGTCCAGAGGTGAGATGGACAGGTGTAAGGGAGGAAAAACTATGCTAACGACCCATTACGCTCTGCGTATCTGGCCTGCCGTACCTGCAGGTCTTGCAATCACTCTGGTGACCCATCCGGCCTGGGCCATTCCTTCTCCGGACCTGCTGATCAATTTCTCGGCCAGCGCGGCCCAGTTACTCGGCATCCTTTCTGTCATGGTGGGTGGTTTCGCCTACCAGGCGGGAGGTCATCCGTCCTATCGAACGGAAAGACGCAAACATTGGCGTTGGGTATTTCGTGGTGCATTGGTTTGCCTGGCGCTATCCATTGGACTGAATATCTACCAGTACAGCCAGAAAATCGATGCGCAAAATGCCCGCTTGCATCTGAATCTCATTCGTCCCTCAGTGGAGGAAGGACAACGGGTGGGAGACGCCTCACTCAAAACCCTTTCCTTCAGTCGTCAGCTGCAACATCCACTGGGAATTTCCACCGATCAGTTGGCCCAATGGATCGACGATGGGCGACGTCTGAATCTCATTGATATCCGCGAACCGGAGGAGGTGGAAAAGGGCCATATTCCCGGCAGTTGGCATGTCCGTTATCCCGATCTCAGAATTCATCCTGAAAAAATGCTCAAGCCGGGGGCGCAGACGGTGCTTTTGTGCTTCTCCGGCAACCGCAGTTCGGAACTGTGCCAGTATTTTGATGAACATGGCGATGCCTGTCATTTCATGATCGGGGGGTATGAGAAGTGGATTGCTGAGGGACGCCCGCTGGTCATGGCGGCTGGACGTTCTCCCGATAAATTGCGTGATCCGCCTGAGTTTCCGAATAAGAACATCCTGCTCGCTACCGACCAGGTGACCCGCATGGTCCGGGAACAAAATGCATTATTCGTGGACGTACGTTATCCTGGTGATTTCGAGCGCGGTCACCTGCCAGGGGCAATCAACCTTCCACTCCGTAAACTGCCGACACCAGAGTTGGAGGTCCGTTTGCGTTCCCTCCCGGAAGGGCGTCCTGTGATCGCCCCCTGCTACGACAAACGCAGTTGCTTTTATGCCCAGATACTCGGGCTAAGGTTATCACGGCTGGGTTATGACTTCCGTGGCCGTTATACCCTTCCCCACGAGTTCTATCTCCCCAACCCGGATAAGGCCCATATTGCCCAGTGGCGCGCCAACCGGCAAGGACGTTCCCTGCTGGATTGGGTGGCGAAACCACTGGAGGCCTCCCTGTTGCAGCTTGACCGGGCCACCGGCCATATCTTGATTGCCGTGATGATGATGGTCATCGCGTTGCGTTTCGGTTTTCTCCCCTGGACCCTCAAGGCCGAACGCGATCAGCTGATGCAGCGTCATCTGGCTGATCAGGTACAGGCATTGAAAGAGCGTTTCAAGGACGAT
>CAYUPV010000091.1:0-10884 GCA_964445885.1 uncultured Methylococcales bacterium | reverse complement strand
ATCAATACGTAAGCTCCATTTTACACGGGATTTTGCTACATTGTTTGTGGCGAGACGGCTATGCCTTTCAGTCCAACCCGGCGCCCAGCCGCACCTGTCCTGCGCCATCATCCGGGATACTGGTGCAATATTCGGGCTAAGTCTAACGGCAAAACTGTTTACTCTGGTTCTATGGAAATAGTTTTTAGTCCTAACCATATTAGGGATGGAAAGTGTACCATTAGTAAACAATGAGTTTCATGGGGGTGAATACTATGTCTGTTTCTAACGATGAATGCCTGACCATCGGAGGTGCAGCTAATCATTGCCGATGTAAGGTGTATGGCCGTAATAGAAAAGATTTGACCGACTTCCGTTACGCTTCACCGTTCGTCAATCGTGCGATTACGATCCGGCCAGGTCATGGAAGCCGTTCATTTCTCCTGCTCGATGATCCGGGATTGGTCGATACGAATGGTGTCAGAATGCCATCTGTTGACGATATACCGGAGCCGGTGGACACTTCCGACTATCACTTTAATTTCATCTTCGATTCGAAGGTCCGGGGTATCGATGGCGCTGTCCTTGAGTGTGAGGATTGTAAGATTCCAGCTGGGGGAGAACTGCGATTTCGCTGGTGTTTTCTGCCTTATGATACCGAATTGGCCGGGGTCTGCGATTTTGCATTGTTCTATGCCTATCAGAAAGATCAGGTGGACCCCTCCAACCCTTTCGGTAAAAGGATTCTTGCAACCACCTTTGATCGCAATACCAGCTGGTTGGAGACATCGTGGCTGGTGCAACAGGATTTTCATGGAGTGCTTCGCTGGGTGGTCAGCAATGGTTTGCGCTATGCGGGAGATCCCCCCGCTGATATCCCAGTCGAGTTTAAAGCCCACCCATCGGCTTTGTTGATCGACAAGATCGAAATTGTCCACCCATCATGAATGTTAAGCAGCGAAAGAATCAGAAAATCAACATTGGAACCAAGAAAATGCTGGAAAAGGATTCAATCATACGATCAGGACAGGGTCGATGAGTCTTCCCTGCGGCTGAAAACCAGGGTGTTCAGTCAAAAACGCCTGCCTCAGATCGTCATTCCTTTTTCAAGACAATAACACTTTCCAGGTAAGGAGGCAGAACCATGCATGTTCAAATTTCTCGTTTCGAAAGTCTACTGTGGATTGGGCTGTCGTTGTGTTTCATGACAGCTTGTAATGGTTCAGGACCGAACGGATCGGTCAGACAATCCGGGACCATCTATGCCGAGGTTGTCGCATTGGATCAACCTATCACCTACAACCGTTTCGGTTCCTTCAATCCCTACGGCATGATCTATGCCCTCAAGCGTGATGTCGTCGATACCGAAAAGTGCAACGCCAAAGGTGAATGTCGGCCCATGAGTGACGACACCAAGCCCGGTCATGTTCGGCTTCGCGCTAGCAAGCGTCCACGTCCTTTAGTGCTTCGGGTCAATGAAGGAGACCGGCTGGTGGTCAAGTTTTATAACATGCTGATGCCTCAACAACCGGATACCAGCAGCAGGGAGACAGCTTCCCGACTACCCGATACCGGGCTGGGCCTCCACTATAAAGGTATTCTGAAAGCGGAAAAGGAGGAACCGGGAACTCTGCCCGCAGAGGAAGGGGAGTTTGTGGCCGAGGTGACTGGTGAAGCGGCGGATCCTTCGCTGGCCGGTGCCTCAGCAGAGAAAAAATATTGTGGTTGGAAATCTGAACACAAAGAAAATGGCGGGGAAGCCAGGCAGGGGACCGACTGGCCACGCAGCCGCTGTGCCTCCATTACTATCTCGGGCGTGGCTGCGGTTTCAGCGGCTGGTTCCGAACTGGCGAATGGCCTGATCCCGATTGCACCGGGTGAAGTCATTGAATATCAATGGCAATTCAATTCATACGATAAATCCACAGACCGGAAACGCAGGAGTACCCATCTGTTTTTCAGTCACGGTGCGCCTGCCGGTGGTGAAGGGGATGGCGGCAGTCTGGTTCATGGGCTGTTCGGGGTGGTCAATGTGGAACCCGCTGGCAGTGTTTGGTATCGCAGTCAGGTCGATGCTGAGATCTGGAATAAGGTCTGGCAGGACAAAAACGGCAAAAAAACACTCGACTATGAAGCCAGGCGACCTGACGGCACGCCTTTGCTCAACATGCTGAAACCGATGGGGAAAGGAAATTATGAACTGGTCCACGGCGACTTGAATGCCGTCATCAGGGAGGACAAGGCCACCATCAGCAGTGAGGATTCCAATCCCCACAAGGTGCCTGCTTTCCGGGAGTTCACTGTGGTGTTCCACGATGAACTCAAGACCTTCTTTGCCGATGAATTTGCCGAATTGGGCAGGGAGTTCTCCCTTTCCGGGGTCCGTGACGGGTTTGCCATCAACTATGGCGCCAGCGGATTAGGGGCCATGTTGCTGGCGAATAGAAAGGGGATTGGACCCGCCAAGGAGTGTGTCGAATGTGCCTATGAGGAGTTCTTTCTCGAATCGTGGGCCAACGGGGATCCAGCCCTGTTACATGAATACCTCGATGATCCCTCGAATGTCCATCATTCTTATCTGGGGGAACGGGTGGTATTCCGCAACCTCCATGCAGGACCCAAAGAAACCCATGTATTCCACCTCCATGCCCATCAGTGGCTGGCCCAGGATACCGACACGGGGACCTATCTGGATTCCCAGACCATCGCGCCTCAACAGGGATTCAGTTATGCGATCTACTATGGAGGTACAGGTAACCGCAATGTGACCCCGGGCGATTCCATCTTCCATTGTCATCTCTATCCGCACTTTGCCCAGGGAATGTGGGAATTGTGGCGCGCCCACGATGTGCTGGAAGACGGCACCAGACGCCTGCCCGATGGTGAATTGCGGGCTACTGATGGCACCACTGGCACCAATCCTTTGACCGGCGAGATCCCTCCCTTGGATCCTGCTGTGGCTGAGAAGGTCGGCACCGGCCTGTCCGGGACCCCGATTCCAGCAGTCGTCCCCCTACCGGGTCAGGCCATGCCACCAGAGCCCACTTATGGAAAGCAGGGTTTCCCCGGCTATCCCTTTTATATCGCGGGCTCCGCGGGTCATCGTGCACCTCAGGCCCCTCTGGATATCCATGAGCCTGCTGGATTGGGACGACACGTCATCCAATGTCCCAAAGACGAACAGGGGAAATCCTTGTGTGTCCGGATGGTGTCAGGCATCCCTCCGCATGAGTTGGAGCTGATGAGTCCAGACGAGGTGGTCCGTCACGCCCTGCTGACCGCTGATTTCTCCATTGAGCTGGAACACGTTGGCGTCAGGCTGCTGCCCTTGGATGGGACGAGCCTGGAGAAGGCCGCCATGGCTTTCCATGCGCAGAAGGACATTCCCAGCGCGACCCCCGAGGGTCAACCCGCCCCGTTCAAATTGAATGGTTCTGCCCCCCAGCCGGGAGCCCCCTTTGCCGATCCTTGTCAGGGCTGGACCTTCGCCTCCAACACCTTCGGTAATCGTACCCGGCGTTATGAAGTGGCTGCCATCCAGACCGATCTCATCGTCAACAAGGCCGGCTGGCACGATCCCCAAGCGCGAATCAATGTACTCAAAGAGGATCTGGCAAAGTTTGAGAACAAGGCCACGGAGAGGGCCAAACCGTTCTTCTTTCGGGCGAACTCTGGCGATTGTATCGAGTTCTACCACACCAACCGGACCCGCAAGGAAACGGATCTCGATGACTTCCAGGTACGGACACCCACGGACACCATTGGCCAGCACATCCACCTGGTGAAATTCGATGTCACCGCCTCCGATGGTTCCGGTAATGGTTTCAATTATGAGGATGGGACATTTGCCAGGGGGGCACTGGTCGAGCGGATCGAGGCGGCTGACCACAAGGGTATCGATATCGAAGGGCATACGGTCAAACTTCGCCTGCCCGCTAAAGACGAATATCAAACCACTGTCCAGCGCTGGTATGCCGACCCCCTGCTGGCCCGAACCAAAGAGTGTCAGGCCCTGGTGGACGAGGGAAAACCGAACTGGAGAGATGATCCTGCCTGCCGGGACCGTACCATACGCACGGTCTTCACCCACGATCATTTTGCTCCTTCGACCATCCAGCAGCACGGTTTCTATGCTGCACTGTTGGTGGAACCGAGAAATTCGAAACTGCAATATCCGGATGGCACCAATATGGATGCCAAGAGTGACAAGACAAAATGCCAACCTGAGATACGGAATGGCGTGTTCAAGTCTTGCGCCGTGGGCACTCAGGCAAGGATCCTCATCGACGACGATGGTTCTGAATCACCTCAGGAAGATTACCGCGAATTTGCCCTCGCCGTGGCGGATTTTGCCTTGATCTATGATGGCAACGAAAAGGCCAGACACCATCCGAAAGGGTTGAAGGGTTATGACCAACTGCCTTCTTCCAAGCAAAGGCGATTCGAAACCCTGCATCGAAATCTCCGGGCGGTACAGAGTAAATACGGTCATCCGGTGGATCCTCCCAAACTGCCCGAGGCCATCTCCAAGGACCATCACAATCCCTATCTGGTCAACTATCGGCATGAGCCATTGCCTCTGCGGATAGGTTGCAGTGACTATGAGGACAACCCTGAACACTGTGGCAGTGAGAGCGTCACAAAACAACGTAGCGGTGATCCTGGAGATATGGCTTTCGCCTTCAGTTCCTGGACACACAAGGATCCCGGTACCGAAGTCTTTGCCGGTTATGAAGGAGAAAAGGTGCAGCTGAGGGTGATACAGGGGGCGCAGGAAGTTCAGCACATGCTGAATATCCATGGTCACCGCTGGCCCAGGGAGATAGGAAATCCGGATTCACCCCTGGTGGCGGCTCAGGAAATCGGTATTTCCGAACACTTCGAAATGAAGCTTGGCCACTTCGGTGACGTGACCCGGGGAGCCCTGTTTGCTGATTCCCTCTACCATTTTGGTTCGGTGGACGATCTATGGAACGGTGCCTGGGGTTTGATTCGTAACTTCAGTGGATACATGGATTGTGACAAAGAAGAGAAGAGTAATTTAACAAGATGCTCCAGTGCATTGACCAGTATGGCTTGTTCCAGCAAAAAACTGGAGGATTGTCTCAAGCCCCTGCCGGATATCGAGCGTAATGATGACGGAAGTCTGAAACTGGCCAACACCGATGAATATAGAGTGGGCGGTGACGAGTCGTGCCCAAAGGAACTGAATGGTGGCAGAAGAATTACTTTCTATATCGATACGGTGGACGTTTTCGAGTGGTTGGGCAAGGAGGTCTCATATGACGACGGTCATCTTTTCGATCCCGATTCCCTTGCTTTTGTGATGTTGGGGCGGCATATCGAAACCGAACCGGGAAAGGACTTTCCATCGGTGTTTCAGTTTCTGCCCAGGCTTGAGAGCTTGAGAAAAGAGGCGGCGGCCAAATTTGACCAGCAGGGGGAGATCGATCCACTGGTCTTGCGTGCCAATGCCGGCGATTGCATCCGGGTGGTGCTGTTCAACCAGCTTCCGCCGACGATGGCAGACGTCAGGGGGGACGCCTTGATGCCCAGGATCGTGCGCTCAATGTAGAGGCTGATACAAGGCTCTCCAGCGATGTCAGGCCTTCTTCCTTCGTCACCCTGCATCCACAGTTACTACAACACAATGTAGCGTTGTCAGACGGTGCCGCGGTCGGTTATAACCTGGAGGCGAGAGCGGGTGCCATCAAGTTGCAACCGCAGGTGTACTATTGGTACGCAGGTACGGTTGAAATCGAGGGTAACCGGCTGGTGGCCAAGCCGCGGGAACTTGGCCCCATCAATCTGGTGTCCTTTGGCGATGTGGTCAATCATCCGGTCCACGGTCTGTTCGGCGCCCTGATCATCGAACCCAAGGGGGCCAGCTATCATGATTCAGAGACCGGGGCGGAGCTGCCTTTGGGAGATGGCGTTCGGGCTGAAATCCGTTATCCGGATAAAGAAGGTAATGAAGAGCATTTCAAGGAATCCGTGGTCTTCTACCGCGACGGACTCAATCTGCATTACCGGTTTGACGACGGCATTTCTGTCCCGGTCCCGGATTGCACCGTCTGCGACGACTCGTATGATCTGGGAGAAAAGGGGATCAACTATCGCAGCGCGCCGTTCTGGGCGCGACTGGATCAGCAACCGCAGCCCCGGCAGCTGTCGAAGGATGTTCACCGCAGATATCTGCCTGATCTGAACGGCGCCTTTTACCCGCGTGATTTTTTTACCGAGCGAAGCAAAACGATTCCCACCCCCAAGTTCCTGGCTGAAGAAGGGGAGGAAGTACGTTTTCGGGTATTGCAGCCCTCCGGCCGCGCAAGGCAACGGGCGTTCCTGGTCTACGGTCATGACTACCCCGATCTGCTGCCGTATTTCGGTTCCTCCCATGCCCCGTTGATCTCGGTGGGCAAGGCGGTCACTGCCAGGATCGATGAGGCCAAGCCCGGGCACTGGCTGTATCGCGATGGCCCGGCCCAAATCTGGTCGGGCGGTGCCTGGGGTGTCTTCGAGGTCGAATCAGCGAGTCAATAAGGGAGAGCATGATCTGGCGGATAAGTTTGACCTTCATGCTGCTGGCAGTCATTGTCACTGCCAGCGGTGCCGGGCTTGACATCCGGTTGCTGCTGAACGGTGGCCCGCTAGAGAAAACGACCGGGTCACCGACGCTGGCCGGAAAACCGCTCAGGATCGGTTTTCAGATTCTGTCCGGGGAAGAGGGGACGCCGATATCGGACCTGCATCCCGGGGCCTGGATCCGTCCCCGTGCGGAGGGGCGCAAATCCTGCGGTGACGCCGTCCGAAACTACCTGGCGCAGGGTCCCAATGCCAGCCAGGATATCAGCCTGAACGGCTACACATTCATCACCCTGAATCAGGATCAGACCGTGGCGGTGATGGATCCCCGTTTGAATCTGGCCACCTCCAATCTCTTGTCTTTGACCCGCCTGCAGGGTGCGGCCGTGGACTGGCGAATTGCGCCCTCCAGAGAGGTGCTCTATGTGGCACTGAATCACAGCAGGCGATTGGTCGTCATCGATCCTGTGACCGGTCTTGTCACGGCCCGGATTCCGCTGGCCGATGAGCCTGTTCAACTGGCTGTGTTCGATCGGCAGGCTCTGGTCTGGGTGGCTGGGAACCATGGCGCCTTATGGGTCGTCGATCCCAAGAAGGGAGCAGTCGTGGAAAGGTTTGAGGTCGGTGAGGGGCGGGTGTTTCTGGCCAGCGACCGGGGCAATCGTCGTCTTTTTGCTTACGCGCAAGGTGACGGGAACTGGAACAGCATCGATGTGGATAGTCGCCGGGCAATGATCAAGGGACAGGAGGCATCAGGTTCGATGGGGTTGGATTATTCACCCTTGGCCGATCGATTGTATTTGGCACTGCCTGACCGGCGCTCCCTGCTCGCCATGTTTCCTGCCAACTCACCGAAGCCCGCCACGATCACTCTTGGTATTGGTGCGGACAGGGTGCATGTCAGCCCGGATGGCCGCTGGCTTCTGGCCACCGATGGCAAACTTGGGACAGTCAGCGTAGTTGACACCGCCACGGAAACGATGACCCACGGACTGCAGTTCAAGCACCCTTTTGATCAGGTCGTCTTCAGCGACAATTACGCCTATCTGCGCCATACCGATATCGCCCGGGTGAGTCTGATTCATCTGCCTTCGCTCAAGAGAGGTGTGGAACCCGGCGTGATCGAGGTACCATTTGGGGCCAAAGCACCAGACGTGATTGGGGAACTTCCTCCTTTGCAGGCGATTGTGCCGCTGCCAGAGGGAGGCGGAGCAGTCGTGGCGAACCCGGCCGACCGCACCCTTTTCTTGTATATGGAAGACGGGATGAGAGCGCCGATGAATGCTTTCAGGTCCTGGACCGCGCCCCCTCTGGCGGTGCTCATCCACGACCGCAGCCTTCAGGAAACCCGGCCCGGTCTGTATGAGACTGTCTCGATGATCCCCGGTCCCGGCCCCTATGAAGTGGTTTTCTATCTCTCCAATCCTCCATTGACACATTGCTGGCCTTTGGACATAGCGGGGAAGCGGGTCGCTTCGACCCACACCGATCCTTCCCTACTTACCAGAGTGGAGATTCCATCTGGCAATATGATCGCCGGACAGCCGGTGGATTTCGAGATTGGAATTCCTGCTGCCGGAGACATTCCGGCACAGACAGACGATCTCAAAGTCCTGTTGTTTCGACCCGGCAGCAGCTGGCAGTACCGGGCATTCGCAAAAGCGCTGGGACAAGGTCGATATCATGTGACAGTGACCTTCCCCCGCCCGGGCAAATACAAATTGGCACTGCAATCCCAACGTCTGGGCCTGAAAATCGGACAGGGAAAACTGATGACCATCGAGGTGGTTTCGCCATGAGTCTTCGTCTCCGTTGGTTGGTTTTAAGCTTGTGGCTGGGGGGAGTGGTATCTTTGGCCGGCGCCGGAACGAACCTTGCCCTGACGCCTGTGAGCTTGAAGGATTATGAACTGGTGGATCAGGAAGGTCACAGGGTCTTTCTCGTCTCAGAGGTGATGGGCAACCATGCGGTGGTGATGAATTTCATCTACACCGATTGCACTACCGCCTGTCCTGTTTCCACGACGATCATGAAGGCGGTATATGAACGGCTGAGATCGCAAGAGGGAGTCCGCCTGATCACCATCACGGTCAATCCTGCCGTGGATACCCCGGCCAGGTTGCGCCAGTTTGCCGGGAAGTATGGTGCCACGGGGAGTCAATGGGTATGGTTGACAGGTGACAGGGATCAGATCGATGAGCTATTATCGAGTGTTCACGCCTATTCTGCGGAGGTGAACGAGCATCCCAGTCTGATCTTGATCGGTGACCCCAAGAGGCAGCGATGGACGCCCTTATATGGCTTCCCTTCCGTCTCTACAGTGCTCGATCAGATCCATCGTCTGCAACGATGAAAGGTCTCTGTGACCGGCTGATCGGAATCCTGCTCGCTGTCATTCCCCTCGCTGTCCAGGGTACCCTTGAGGCCGGTCGCCTGCTCTATACCCAGGGGCAGACACAGTTTCCCGCCACTGCAACGGTTGCAAGTGGGATTCGTGTACCGCTCAAGGGATATCCCTGCCGCGCCTGCCACGGGGATGACGGTCGGGGCGGCAGAGAGGGAGGCGTTGTCATCCCCGCCATTAATTGGCATGCCCTGATCACGGTCATTCCCGCTACCAGGCCCGCTTATACCCCGGCAACCCTGGTCCGGGCGATCACTCAGGGGATTGCTGTCAATGGCCGGGAGCTGAATGGTTTGATGCCGCGCTATCAGCTCCAGCAGGGGGATCTAAAGCATCTTCTGGACTATCTTAGGTATCTGGATCGACCGGTCACACCGGGCGTCGATCCCGGGGTCATTCGTATAGGAACCCTTGTTCCGGACCAGGGACCGATGGCGCCATTGGGAAAAGTCGTCGTACAAGTTTTGGCGGCTTTCTTCGATCGGGTCAATACTCAGGGTGGGATCTACCAACGTCGGTTGCAGTTGGTCACCCATGCCGGGGAAGGGCGGGTGAGCGCTTCCCTCGATGACGATAATCTCTTCTGTCTGTTATCTCCCATCTTTTCGGATGATGGATCTGGAGCCTCAGCATTTTCTGCCGATCTTCCGGTGTTGTTTCCGCTTGGATCCGACGCACCGGGGATGAACAGCCTCGGGCTTCTTGCCAATCTCACCGATCAGGCAAGAACGCTGTTCGCCTGGTGGCTACAGAAGGAAAAAAATAACCATCCTGGAGCATTGTTGGTCATCGAGCCAAGTGACACCAGGATTAGGGAAACCGTACGGTCCCTGGTGGAAGGCACTGATGTGGGTCTTGAAATCCTCGACAGTGGCAGCCGGGATTTTCCTGCTTTGATCGAAACTGGGCTAAGCCAGGGCAGTGGCGCCTTGTTCTGGTTTTCAGATCCCGAACAACTTCCTCTGCTGATCGAGAAACTAGCCAGTCGACCCAATCCAATTGATATCTATACCCCTGTCGACTTGATCGCGCAGGATCTGGATGAACTCACCCGGCATTCTTCGGTGAGGCTCATTGTGACCGACCCTCGCGGCAGTCCAGAGACAGAATCACAAGCCTACATGGAGTTCATCGCTTTCCAAACCCAGTTGCCAAATGACATTCGAAGGCATGTGCAACTGGTGCGTTACGCCTATACCGCTGCTGCTTTGCTGGAGGAGGGGCTGAAGCGCGCAGGAAGGCGGTTCAGCCGGCGGTCCTTACTGGAACGAATGCAACAAATCCATACTTTCCATTCAGGGGCGATGCCACCGGTCAGCCTGGCGCCGCATCTGACCAAACCCTCCAGGATCCTGATTTATTCACCGGCCGCCCATCGTTTCCAGGAGGCAGCGGGGTGGGTAGGCACCGAATAACGCTGTTCAATAGTAATACGGCCAATAAGGGTAATAATAGGGGTAATAGGGGTAGTAAGGATAATAATATAAATTGTTGTATTCGGAGCGTTTCGGCCACAGATAGATGATGTCGGCATCGACCACGACAAGACGTACCTTGCGTTTGTCGATGAGTTTTTCTTTGGTGCCGTTGATGGTTCCAACCACAGTGACTTCGCGCTCGACTGCGTAGATTGCCGGGTCGAGGAAGTCATTGGAGCGAATCATGAAACGGCCTATTCCATCGGCATCCTCGTAGGGGCGTTGAGAACTGTCCAGTGGCACTGCCAGCACTTGCATCCAGGTGACTTTTTCTTCGTTTTTCACCTGCAGGATGCGACCACCCCAGCGTATCCTTTTCCCCAGATAGACATCCGGATAACTTTGTACCTGGTACAGTGACAGTGGCTCGACGGGTTTTTGTTCCAACACTTCCGGGACAGTGCTGCAGGCAGACAGGAGGGAAAGCACCAAGGGCAG
>CAYUPV010000090.1:0-10926 GCA_964445885.1 uncultured Methylococcales bacterium | reverse complement strand
TTTTACCACACCAAGGATGACTTCAAGGAACAATGAATGTGTCTGTAATTCCAACGTATGCGCTTCCAATCAAACCAACGTAAAAAAGCTGAAAGAATTAAAACAACAGAAACAGATCAAGGAGTTTGACCACAATTTGACCGGTTTTCCGCTGCGCGGAGGCCATCAGTCGGTGCCCTGTGAGGAGTGCCATATTCGCGGTGTCTTCAGGGGAACCCCGAGAAATTGTATCGGCTGCCACACCCGCGGCCTGGGCACCGGGGGCTCCAGGATGCCGGCCAATCACATTCCCACCACCGCCGAATGCGACCTGTGCCACACCGTCAACCGGCTCGGCGCCACCTGGAACACGGTGCGAATGGACCATCTCGGTATCAGCAGCAACTGTGAACTGTGCCACAACGGCCAGATGGCATCAGGCAAGAACAGGGGGCATATTCCCACCAACCAGCCCTGTGAACTGTGCCATCGCTCCAACTTGTCGTGGGCGGTCGCAAGGATGGATCATACCGGCATTTCCGCTAACTGTACCGCCTGCCATAATAATCCCAGCTTCCCCTTTGCAGGTGGCACACCAAAAAATTGTGCTGGGCATCAATTCTTTCAAACTGGCTGCGAGAATTGCCATAAAACCACATCCTGGACCAACCTAAAGATAGCCCCATTCTTTACGTGTCCTTAATTTATTTCTATGGATGAATGGGGGGGGATGTGATTTGCTCACGAACTCGGTTGGTGATTGTGATTTAGATTCATCTGTATCTGTGATAACAACAACTATCGACCTTGGTAGTGAAAGATTAATCGGAAGCAATACCATGAAGAATGAAACAACTCAAAAAATAGTCAGCCCAAAATTCACAGATATGTTTATTCATTTTGCTTACCTGCCTGAAGAAACCAAGCTATCGAGATCATTAAACATAAGAAAATCAATTTTTGTATTACTGTTTTCAAGTTTCCTCACAAATATATTTTTTATCACCAATGCCCATGCAACCTCCTCCAGGCGTCAACTGCTGGATGACATGCAGGTGGTTTCATTGAATGGAACCCCCACGATACGCATCACCTTCAACCGGCCGATGAGGTATGTCCAGCATACCCCCCGGACCTCCGGCAGGACCCTGCAGATCCGTGTCCGCCCGATCATTGGCAAATTACAGGAAGACATCTTACCCCACCGTGAATCCATCCCTGTCACGGCAACCAGAGAGGTGCCTCTCAAGGATTTCACCTTCGACGTGTTCGTGGGCAGAGATTCCGTACTCACCCTCCAATTCAAGCAGAATGTCGCCTACGAGGTGACACCGGGTAAGGATTTGCGATCGATCCACATCGCCGTCCACAACCCTGCAAGCGTGGCCGCCGGACAGGCGCTGCCGGTTGCCCAGGCCGCTCCGGCAATGAAAGCTACGGAAGCGGCCGAAAAAAGCCCCTTGACTTCCACCATCACGCCTGAAGGGAAGTCAGATCTGAACGATCCCACCCGTCAATGGCTGCAGCGGGGCAAAGAAGCGCTGATCAAGAAGGATTATCCCACCGCTGTCGAATATTTCTTCAAGGTGCTCCGTTCACCGTCCACGCAATATCATCAGGAGGCACTGGAATTGCTCGGGGTGGCCAGGGAGCGCAGTGGACAACCGGATCTCGCCAGACTGACCTATGAAAAATACCTGTCCCTGTATCCCGAGGGGGAAGGCGCCGCAAGGGTCAGACAAAGGTTGTCGGCCATTGTGACCGTCACCAAGCCTATCGAAACAGCACCTGCCCCGGTGGCCCGGAAGAAAAAGGGGCAATGGGATTTCTACGGAGGCTTCTCGCAAATCTTTTTCCGCGACGCCACGGTCTCCGACTCCAAAGGGGAGAGAGTCAATCAATCCCACCTGTTGAACAACCTGGATCTGACCACCCGCTACCGGGATGACCGCTACCAGTTCCGCACCCAGTTCGACGGCCGAATCAGAAACAACATCGAAGAAAGTTTCTCCGCCAATCGATGGAAGATCAACAATCTGTTCATTGAAGGAAGCGACAGCAAAACCGGCCTGTCCGCCAGAATCGGACGCCAGACCACCAGTACCGGCGGTGTACTGGGACGTTTCGATGGTGCCGTGATCGGCTACCGTTTCCATCCCAAATGGCAGTTCCTCGCCGTCGGTGGGTTTCCATTCGAGAGTTTCGATACCAACAAGGTCGACACCGACAGGAACCTGTATGGGTTCACCCTGGAATGGGGCCCCTTCTACAAATATTGGGCGGGGAACGTCTTTTTCATCAACCAGGAAGTCGACAGTGTCACCGACCGCAGGGCGATTGGAACGGAAATCCGCTATCAGCACCCCAAGACACCTTTCGTCGTGTTGGTGGATTACGACATCCATTTCACCAGCCTCAACCTGGCACAGCTGGTAGGCAACTGGTTCATGGACAACGGCGCCACCCTCACCTACCGATTCGACTACCGCAAGACTCCGGTCCTGACGACCAACAATGCGTTGACCGGTCAAACCGTCGACAGCATCCATGAGCTGTTGAAACAACGTTCGACCAACGACGTACAGGACCTGGCGCAAAGCAACGCCTTCGAAATCAAGCAGATGTTTCTGGATCTGTCCTGGCCGTTCACAGAGAATTTCAGGGCATCAGGGACCTTCAGCCTGACCAACACGTCAAATCTGCGTCCCTTCAAACAGCAGCCTACACTGCGGGCCAGCGATCTTGAATTTTCTTACGCGGCCCAATTCATCGCCACCAACCTTGTGATGAAGGGAGACGTGAACCTTCTCAGGCTGCGTTTCATCAATAATTCGAATGCCAACAGTTACGCATTGACCATAGACAACCGTTATCCGATCACCCCCAGCTTCCGTATAGATCCCAGGTTGTTGATCGACTATATCGCCAATGTCAACGACAGTCCCAATGAGCTACGGATCAGACCCGCAGTGCGTTTCAACTTCAGCGTTTTCGATCAGTTCCATCAACTGGCTGCCAAGGCAAAAGTGATCGATCAATTGGTCTTCGAGGTTGAAACCGGTTTCGAATGGTCCAATCTTCCCAGATTCGAAGCGGACGGGGAAACTTTGGGATATTACATCAGTGCGGGTTATCGGCTGTCATTCTGAACCGAAGTTGTCGCTATTGGCTACCGCGATAACCATCTCCGGCTTAGCTCTTCGTCACGACATCATCCCCATGGGGGAGGGTTCGCAGCGGGATTTCTCAGAACAAGCCGAAAATCTTCTTGCCCTCCAGGTGTTTTTGAATCAGATCAACGACATCCGAGTGTTTGCCAGCCTTGGCCAACACCAGGGCTGTTTCGCGTTTTTTGTTTCTGATCCTGGCATTGGCACCGGCATCCAACAGCGCTTTCACCGTATCCCAACGCCCCGATTCTGCAGCCAGCATCAACGCCGTATTGCCCAACGTGTTCCTGTGATCGATCTGCGCTCCCTTCTGTAACAGGATCCTGACGACACGGGTATGGCCTTGACTGGCGGCCAAAGTCAAAGGCGTATTGCCCGAACGATTGGGGTCATCCACAGCGGCACCTTTGGCCAGTAACACTTCGATCAGGTCATCGTGACCTCTCAAGGCGGCCCTGGCCAAGGGGGTAAAACCCTGTTTGTCCCTGGCCTCGATCTTTGCCCCCATGTCCAGCAGGACTTTGGCCGTCTCAAGGTGGTCATGATCCACCGCCAGCCAGAGCGCGCTTCGCCCTTGTTTGTCCTGGCCTTCCAGATCTGCGCCATCTTTCACCGCCTCACGCACGATATCCGCCCTGCCCTGTTGCGCCGCCAACAGCAACAAAGTGAAACCTTTATTATTACGCGCATGGATGTTGGCATGCCTGCCTAGCAGGGCACGGAAAGTGTTGAGATGCCCCTTTTCTGCTGCACACATCAGGGCAGTGCTTCCATCATTCCGTTTCGCGTCTACAGCGGCGCCGTGTTCCAGCAACACACGCACGGTGTCTTCATGGCCTTCACAGGCGGCAAGAATCAACGGGGTGGCACCATTCTCCAGGCGAATATTCACTTGCGCACCGTGGCCGATGAGGAGTCTCACGATATCCGTGTGGCCCTTCCAGGCAGCACGGGACAAAGCGGTATGCCCCTCTTTGGTTCGTTGATCGATCAGATTCTGCCCCTCGAGGAGTAATTGTTGGACGGAATTGGCATCGCCTCCCCAGGCCGCAATCATCAATGGTGTCCAGCCCTCATAGAATTTTGCCAGACCTTCGGAGCTCAGAATCTGGGTGGCTGTTTCTTCCCTGGCTCTGGTCCCTTTCCCCCGTCTGGCCCCCACGATCGCCTGGACCTTGGCGCCTGCCGACCTGAGAAGAGCCATCAATGCCTGGTCGTCCTTTTTGACCGCCAGTTTCACCGGAGTCCATCCGTCCTGGTTCCTGGCGTTGTAATCGGCCCTGCTTTTCAGCAGTCGCCTGATTATCTTTTTATTATTTTGCGCCACTGCGAAATGCAAGGGCGTATCCCCGTGTTTGTCTTTGTCGTTGACGCGCGCTCCCTGCTTGAGCAAGAGATCGACGAGATTGGGCTTTTCTTCCATGACCGAGATGATCAAAGCATTTTGCCCTTTGTGATCCTTGATATGGATGTCGGCCCCGGCATCCAAGAGTACGTTGACAATGGATTCATTCCCTACTTTCACGGCCGTCATGAGGGGGGTGGAACCATTGTCATCCTGCCCATTGATATCATCTCCCCTTTCGATCAACGCCTTGACCAGCGCAACGTTCTCGTCTCGGATCGCTCTCCTCAATTCCTTGGCGGGATCCACTGGTTTCTTGCCGGCATCCAACTTCGGCCCAGGGGTCTTCGTCACTCCTTTGGCAATTTTCTGATATTGCTCCAGCCTTTTTTCGGCTTTACGATACCCCTGCTTAGCCGCCTTTGTGACCCATTGCTCCGCTTGGACCATATTCAGGGTGACACCCCAACCCTTCTCATACATTATCCCCAAATTATATTGGGCCCTGACATGGCCTTGATTGGCTGCCTTCGTGAACCATTCGACGGCCTTTTTGTAATCCTGGGGAACCCCCTGGCCGTTACGATAAAGGACGCCGATCCAAAATTGCGCCTCAGGATTCCCTTGCTCGGCCAGGGGTTGCCACAATTGGTAGGCCTGCGCATAGTGTTTGGTCCTGATCGCCAGCAATCCTTTCTCCAGATCGCCACTGAAACCGGGAGTCGTCAAAGTGGTCATTCCAAGAAGGAGCAACATTCGATAGTTATTTGATTTCTTTCTCAGCATTTCAAGATACCTGTCAATCACACAACGATGGTTCCATCGAGAAACACATCAAGTAAGCTCATGGAGAATTCAAGGGACGGGCGTGAAACAGTTTGCAAGAAGCAGCCCTTCACTCCAATGATGGAGATGAGTGACACACCTCGTTCATTCCAGCCCATTGAAGTAATACAAAGAAAAATTCTGCGGAAGATCAGGAATCGCGGCATCCACTGACAAACGAATAGCGCCTATAGCGTTCCATATTTCGTCTCTACCTCGATCCCGACTTCTTTCAAGAATGGCGTGGGCAGGATACCACCGGCACAGATGATCACGGAGTCGTTCTCCAGTTCCAGAGTCTTCCCTTCATACTCGATATGAACCTTCTTTTCTGCGATGGTCTTCACCTGGGACTTCATCAACACACGCAACCTTCCTAGTTCTTGCAGGTGTTTGACCTTGTCGCGGTTCTTACTCCTTGCCCTGGAAAAGGCTTCGGACCGGTAAGACAGAGTTACCGTGGTCCCCGGTTGTTCCGCGATAGTGGTTGCGGCTTCCAGAGCACTGTCACCACCGCCGACGACCAGCACGTGCTGATCACGATACTGCTCCGGATCGATCAGCCGATAGACCACTTTAGGAAGGTCTTCCCCTGGTACCCCAAGTTTCCGCGGCGTCCCCCTCCGCCCGATCGTCAATAGCACCGCCCGGGTTCGATACGTCCCGTTGCTGCTTTTGACTAGGAAATCACCGTCATCCGTACGAGTGATTTGTTCCATACGTTCCCTGTAGTTGATTTTGACACCGGTATCCTTCTCTATCTTTTGCCAGAACTCCAACAATGCCTCTTTGGTGGTTTCGGTCATTTTGACCTTACCGACCAGGGGCAGATCCACCGGTGCCGTCATCACGATCTTGCCACGGGGATACTGGAAAACCGCCCCCCCCAGTGAATCCTGTTCCAAGGTAACGTAGCGCAGCTTATTTTCGATAGAAGCAAGGGAGGCGGCAAAACCGGCAGGACCGGAGCCGATAATCACGACGTCCAATCGGTCCCCTTGACCGATGCCATCGAGTCCGGCAATCGCGTCGATCGCTTGTCGTCCCTGGGTGATGGCGTTTCGAATCAGGCCCATACCACCCAATTCACCCGCAATGAACATGCCAGGAACATTGGTTTCAAAATTGGGTTTGACAATGGGAATATCCACCCCGCGCTTTTCGGTACCGAACACCAGGACGATGGCATCCATTGGACAGGCGGCCTTACATGCGCCGTGGCCGATACAATGGGTGGGATTGATAAGATGAGCCTTGGAGCTGATGAGTCCGATCACATCCTTTTCAGGACAAGCGGTCACACAGGCCCCTATGCCGATACAGCGGTTAGGATTGATGACAGGATGAAGTGACACGGGTTCGGTCAATCCCGCTTCCTGGTTCTCCTTCAGGATAGAAAGGCTTCTGTGATGTTTCCTGTACTTAATGAACAGGTAGACCGCCAGGATAAAACCCAATGGCCCCCCATATACCAAAATCTCGAAAAGATCGATCGCTGCAATACCGTAGGGCAAGAGGAAATTGAAAATCATGATTATTTTGCTGCTATCAGTTTATCAACGAGGAAGCACGCTTGGATAAAAGAGCCGAAAGATTCAGCAACGATTCGTGGCTCATTGGAGATGTTCCACCCGAGAAATATAAAACATCTGACTCAAACCCGTTGGATAAAATCAGGACCAAATAGTTGCAATTCTTTTTATCCATTCCTATCCTCATTTGCATATTCAATCACTTAGACCGATGTTCTATAGGCAAGGTTGGGAGCCAGCCATTTTTCGATGACCGAGACTTCCACCCTCTTCCTTCTGGCGTAATCCTCCACTTGATCACGAGCAATTTTACCAACGTTGAAATAGCTTGACTTGGGGTGGGAGAAATACCATCCACTGACTGAGGCGGCAGGATGCATGGCGAAGCTTTCGGTCAACTCAATCCCTGTATTTTGCTCCACCGCAATCAAATCGAACAAAGTCCGCTTTTCAGTGTGATCGGGGCAGGCAGGATACCCGGGTGCCGGACGGATCCCCTGGTAGGATTCGGCGATCAGCGATTCATTGTCCAGATGTTCATCCATGGCA
This sequence comes from uncultured Methylococcales bacterium, assembly GCA_964445885.1. GTDB lineage: Bacteria > Pseudomonadota > Gammaproteobacteria > Methylococcales > Methylothermaceae > Methylohalobius. The sequence goes on along the minus strand of CAYUPV010000090.1, from coordinate 3,526 downwards.
TACCCCCAGAATTCCCGACGCACACGTTCATGCAAATACTCTGCGAAAGCTTCGGCCAATCGGTCGGCAAGTGCCTTGAGCATGATGGCATGATAGTCATCATGATCGCGCTCGAATCGCTCCAGATGTCGCTCTATGCCAAATCCCGTGGTAACCGCAAAGGCACCGATCCAATCTAGCTTACCGCTCCGCTCAGGAGCGATAAAGTCGGCCAGGCAGTAGTTCGGCTGACCTTGGGGTTTCACCTGCTGCTGACGCAAGTGGTGCAACACTGCCCGCGTATCCCGACGATCAAACTCAGTATAGACCACGATGTCATCGCCCCTGGCAGCCGCTGGGAACAGACCGAACACACTGTGAACTGTCAGCCATTTCTCCGCCACGATCTGCTGCAACATATGACGGGCGTCGGCCAACAATTTTCTGGCTTCATTACCGACGACTTCATCGTTCAGGATCTTCGGATAGCTGCCAGCCAGCTCCCAGGCCTGAAAGAAGGGAGACCAGTCGATGTAAGGAATCAGTATTTCCAGCGGATAATCCTTCAACGCGTGAATGCCTGGCTTGTTCGGTTGCGGCGGCTGATAGCGGGCCCAATCGTCACGGAAACGATTCCTTCTGGCCTCCTCGAGGGGCAACAGCTGGGTACGGTCCTGTTTGCGGGCGTGGCGTTGCCGCACGGATTCATATTCGTCCGCCAGTTTTTCCACATAGGGCGCTCTGAGATCCGTACTCAACAGACTACCGGCCACCCCCACCGCCCGCGAGGCATCGGTGACATAGACCACGGGAGCATGGTAATGCGGGTCGATCTTGACCGCCGTATGCACCCTTGAGGTGGTCGCTCCCCCGATCATCAGCGGAATATCGAACCCCTGACGTTCCATCTCCTTGGCCACGTGCACCATTTCGTCCAGTGAAGGGGTGATCAATCCCGACAGGCCGATGATGTCCACCTGTTTGTCACGGGCGGTATGGAGGATCTGATCCGCCGGCACCATCACCCCCAGATCCAATACCTCGAAGCCATTGCATTGGAGTACCACCCCCACAATGTTCTTGCCGATGTCGTGCACGTCCCCCTTTACCGTGGCCATCAGGATCCGGCCGGCAGTCTCACCTTCCTTGCGTTCCTGTTCGAGATAGGGCAGCAGGTAAGCAACCGATTTCTTCATTACCCGGGCCGACTTGACCACCTGGGGCAGGAACATCTTACCGGCCCCGAAAAGATCGCCCACCACGTTCATTCCCGCCATCAACGGTCCTTCGATCACAGCAAGGGGACTGCCCAGCTGTTGCCGGGCCGCTTCCGTATCCCCATCGATATGGTCGGTGATCCCCTTGACCAAGGCATGCTCCAGGCGCTTCTCCACCGGCCAGGTCCGCCACTCTTCATCCTCCTTGTCATGGACCGCCCCCTCGCCCCGGTATTTTTCCGCCACCTCAAGCAACCGTTCGTCCGCATCCTCGCGCCGGCACAAGATCACGTCCTCGATGGCATCCCTGAGATCTTTGGGCACCTCGTCGCAAATCCCCAGCTGTCCGGCATTGACGATACCCATGTCCAGCCCGGACTGAATGGCGTGATAGAGAAAGACCGCGTGAATGGCCTCGCGCACATAATCATTGCCACGAAATGAGAAAGAGACGTTCGACACCCCCCCCGAAGTCAGAGCGTGAGGCAGGATCTGCTTGATCTCAGCCACCGCCTCGATGAAATCGAGACCGTAACGGCGATGTTCGGGAATCCCGGTGGCAACCGCGAAGATATTGGGGTCGAAGATGATGTCCTCGGGTGGGAAGTCCAGTTGCTTCCGCAGGAGTTGGTAGGCCCGAGCGCAGATTTCCACTTTTCTTTCTTTGCTGTCAGCCTGCCCGGCTTCGTCGAAGGCCATCACCACCACCGCGGCGCCATACAGACGGGCCAGGCGGGCGTGCTCGAGGAAAGCGCCCTCGCCCTCCTTGAGGGAGATGGAGTTGATCACTCCCTTGCCCTGGATGCACTGCAACCCGGCTTCGATCACCTCCCATTTGGAAGAATCGATCATGACCGGAACCCGGGCGATATCCGGTTCGGTGGCCACCAGATTCAGAAACCGGACCATCGCCGCTTTGGAGTCGAGCATCCCTTCGTCCATGTTGATGTCGATGATCTGGGCACCGTTTTCTACCTGCTGTTTGGCCACCTCCAGAGCGGTATCGTAATCCTCTGCCTGGATCAGGCGGCGGAACCGGGCGGAACCCGTGACATTGGTCCGTTCGCCGATATTGACGAACAGGGAATGCTCGTCGATGTTCAGTGGCTCCAGACCGGACAGCCGACAGGCCACCGGTACCCTTGGAATCTGGCGTGGTGGTAAGCCGTCCAAGGCCTCCGCAATGGCACGAATGTGATCGGGGGTGGTACCGCAACAGCCACCGACGATGTTCAAAAACCCGCTGCTGGCCCATTCACCGATTTCCGCCACCATCTCCTCCGGGGTCTGGTCGTAGCCACCGAACTCGTTGGGTAATCCAGCATTGGGGTGGGCAGAGACATGGGTCCCCACATAACCGGAAATCTCCTCGACATACTGGCGCAGTTCCTGGGGACCCAGGGCACAATTGAAGCCGAAAGAAAGCGGATCGGCATGGCGCAGGGAATTCCAGAATGCCTCTGCCATCTGGCCCGACAGGGTTCGGCCCGAGGCATCGGTGATGGTACCGGAGATCATGATCGGCAATTCGACCCCGTGCCGCTCGAAATAGCACTTGACCGCGAACACGGCGGCCTTGGCGTTGAGAGTGTCGAAAACCGTCTCGATCAACAGCAGATCCACCCCTCCTTCGATCAAGGCGTCGATGGCCTCGGTATAGGCTGCCACCAACTGGTGGAAGGTGACGTTACGGAATCCCGGATCATTGACGTCCGGGGAAAGCGAGGCGGTGCGGTTGGTCGGCCCCAGCACCCCGGCCACGAAGCGGGGCTTGCCTGGATTGATGGAAGTGAAGTCATCGGCGGCGCGGCGGGCGATCCGCGCAGACGCCAGGTTGATCTCACCGGCCAGCGTCTCCATGCCATAATCCGCCATGCTGATGGCATTGGCGTTGAAGGTGTTGGTCTCGATGATATCCGCCCCTGCCTGCAGATATTTGCGATGGATCTCTTCGATGATCTGTGCCTGAGTCAATGACAACAGATCATTGTTGCCCTTCAGATCGGAAGGCCAATCAGCAAAACGTCGTCCCCGGTAATCGGACTCTTCCAGTCGGTAGCCCTGGATCATGGTCCCCATGGCCCCGTCCAAAATCAGAATGCGGTTCACCAACTGATCACGAATTTGTTTGGAGGTGGAAATCGGCATCGACACTTCAATTCAGTTCAGTTCATCAATCTTTCAACTTTATCATGCGCAATTCGGGAAATCGTCTCAATTTTTAACTTCAATTTTGCGATAATGGCATACTGCCATAGAGGTTTGCAGACAATAGAAGACCAAGATAAAAAGCAGGAGAACACCCATGCACAAGCTCGTCACCTTTATTC
>CAYUPV010000089.1:0-10927 GCA_964445885.1 uncultured Methylococcales bacterium | reverse complement strand
GTTCACGGCGTCCCGAAAACCAATGCCCTGCTCCCTGCCCAAATGTATCTTTCACAGTAACTTATGCACATGATTTTGTTCATGCCTTTTCATCAAGCCTATATCGAACAAAAGCATACCAGAAACGGCTTTACCCTTGTTCACATTGGTTTTTTAGGGTAATTTGAAAAAAATATCATCTCATTTCAAAGGTTTTTGTATGACCATACAAGCCAAAGACATCATGGAACCGAGAGTAGTCTCGGTCCCACCGGAAATGACCCTCGACCAGTTCGAGGAGTTCCTCACCATCCAGGGAATCGATGGGGCACCGGTCCAGAATGCCGAAGGTGAAATCATCGGGATTGCATCCAAGACCGATGTGATCCGCACCTTGCGGTTTCAGACCCGTGATCGCTTCAGTGGTCTCAGCGAGGAAGACATCACCGTGGGTGACATCATGACAGATAATGTTATCTTCATACCTCCTGACCTGTCTCCCCACGAGATCGCGGAATTGATGGCAGAACATGGTATCCACCGGGTACTGGTGGGAGACAAACAACACGTCAAGGGAATCATCACAACCTTCGATCTGCTTCGTCTGGTTCGCTGAGATCCAGACCCAGTGGGTTATCAGGATCGATCTCGGGCATGAATGGCACCCGCCGATTCTTGTCGGTGATCTGATACACCAAACCCAACCAGTTGTTGAACACCGCCTTGGCGGTATCGCGCCAGGTATTGTCGAGCAGCGGAATCAGGATCTCTTCTGGAAACTCTGGCGCTGTCGTTGCGCGTTTTCTGGCACTTTCGACCGCAGCTCGATAATCGGCCAGGATCGCCTTCACCCCGGCATCGAAATAATTATCCGGGAATGGCGGGAAGTCCTCACGCTCACCAGCCAGGTAACGTAACACCTCACGCTTGTATTCCTTCATCAGACTGATGGTGTCGTATTCCGGATGCCCCTGAAAGAAAACCACTCTGAACAGATCGCGGCTGACCGCCAAATGGACACCGGAGATCTCACTTTCCACCAGCACCTTGAGGCCCACCCTTTCCAGATCATCGCGGAACAACTCGTTGAAGCGCGAATGGGGCACATCGAAACGGGTATTGATGTCGGCCACCAGAGGATGGCGCGGCTCGATCACCCGGTGTGAATACACTCCCCAGCGTTTCCACCCCAGGTGAGTACGACGGATGCCATGGCAGTATTGGACCAGGGCATGGGTGGCCAGACACGAACACAGAATCGAGGTCACATTTTGTTTGGCCCAGTCGAACACCTCGGTCAACGGTTCCCAAAAAGGCTCCTCAGGCAGATCCGGATGGGTCACGTTGGTGCCACTCACAATCAGAGCATCGAGCCCTTCCTGCCTGATTCTTTCGAAGGATTCGTAGTGCCGTTCGATATGAGCCTGTGCCGCCGGACCACGCTCCAGGCCCTCGATAGTGAAAGGATGGACATAAAACTGGACAATCTGGTTACAGGCCCCAAGCAGGCGGAAGAATTGGCGTTCGGTTGCTTCCAACGCCTTGTCAGGCATCATATTGAGCAACCCGATATGGAGTTCCCGTATGTCCTGATGACGGGCGGTTTCTGGCGCCAATATCTTCTGTCCCTCGGCGCGGAGTCGGTCGAAGGTCGGCAGATGGGTATGAGCGATCAACGGCATCGAGTTCTCTCCTTAACCAGCCTTGCGCTGTGATTCCTTCTCATCGATGGCAGCAGCCACCAATTCCAGGAAATCCTTTTCATCACGTAGTCCGGCGATCGCCGCCGCATCGATCACATAGCCATAGCGGTCAGCGATACGCTGATAACGGGGCAGACGGGAATGCAGAAGACGTGGAAAAACCCAGCTCACGAAGTCATCCGGTGGAATCTCTTCCGGAGAGACATACCCCTTGTGTCGCATGAACTCCTCCAGCTGTTTGTCCAGGAAATCTTCCCGGTAATACAGAGGTTTGGGGGTTTCTCTGGCGCGCTCGATCAGTGTCTGCTCCAATTCGGGAGAGGTCCGGATGTAAACGATCAGGCTATGTTCGGCCAAAGTCTCCAGCACCTTCGGTTCATCCAGTTCACACACGCTTCCCCCTGCATCGTTGATGAAATGCCGGTAATCGTAGATATCCCGTGCTTTTTCAATGAATGTCGGCACATCCAGCATGGCTGCGATCTCGGCCTGACAGTGAAGGGCCTGGCGGCGCTTGAACTCCGTCAGTGGCAGCCCACCTTGCCCGGGATTGCCGATCTTACCCAGAAAAGTCGCGATGGGTGCCAAGTTGTCCACGGTGATGTTGTTGCAAATATAAATGGAATCGGAACGTAACAAGTCGCGCAGGAAGGGCACCTGCATGGCTTGGCGTTTGATATTATCGAGTATCGGTTCCTCCAGATATTTGGTACCGATACGATAATCCCCGGAGTAGTGGAACCATTGATCCTTGGGAAGCTTGTTGGCAAGAGTGGTCTTGCCCACGCCGGACATTCCCAGCAGAGTGATGCGTTTGGCGTCCCATTGCAGAAAAGCCCGCGGCGTCATTTTCATCGGTGTTACTCCGGAAAAAATATTTAATATTAGCGGCCACCCGGCCAAACATCCAGCAGGGGCAGGTGTCACACCCGCCCTCCGCTAAGAAAATGGGTCCCAGGGCGACCTGAAAAGTTCATCCATATATTCGTTCTCTATACCATAGACACGCCAATGTGTCATAATCACGCTACACAATTTTGTTTTTTTACCACGATCATGCAAAGACAGGAATCCTTGTTGGCAACCAAATTCATACTTCCCAGAATAGCCAGTCTGATCGTCGGGCTGCTCCAATGCTGTCTGACTTTCCCCTTACACGCGCAATCCTTTGTGACCTTGCCCAACTGGAGTGAGCTGGTGTTGGAGCTGTCGCCAGCGCTGGTGGTCAAAGTTCAGGTGGAACCGGGCAGTGGAAGCCAGGCGATGCCAAACCTGCTGGAATATCCGGATGCCTTGCAGCCGACGCCTGATGAAGCGCTATACCATTTGACGGTAGAAACCCGCCTGAAGTGGTTTCTTTCGAGCAAGTCGTGGCTGGGAGATTTATGGTTCAAACCGGATCTGACAGCGTTGCAGAGAACCCGCCTCAAATCCGGCAGGAGCCGCAATTACAAAATCTATCGCTATGCCGGGAAACGGGTGTATCGAGTCCGTCGCCAACCAACGGATCAGGATAGCGGGACAGATCCCCAATCCTGGCCAGTCAAGAACAAACGTATCTATCCGTTCTCTCCCCAAGTGGCTAGCCTTTGCCAAAAGATCTCCGACCCCTATATCCTTCTACTACTGTTATCCCAGGGCTCTTTCGACCAGGAAGAAAAGATCTGCATCTTCAACAAAAACACCGTTTATCAAGTCATTCTCCGCCGTGAAGGTCGCCAGGATCTCAAGGTCGATTACCGGCTTGGAGCAGATCCGGTACGAACCAGGATCAAGGCAGAACGTATCGCCGTCCTTCCAAGGCCAATCCAGACAGACTCAGGCTTACCCATCGAACCTTTCGAACTGCTTGGCATGGAGGGAGACATCGTCACGCTGGTGGACCCGGACCACCACATCCCGCTGCAATTCGAAGGCAAGGTGCCCGGCTTTGGACAGGCAAAACTCCGTCTGACCCAGGTCAGGCCCCGTCAGCCTCGATCACCAAACTAGCCAGACGTCTCAACAAACCATCGGGTTCCCGCACCGCCATCTCAGCAATCTCCCTGGCCCGGTCGCGCATGTTGGCGAAGGCATAGATGCGTAACTGGGGCGCATTACCGGAAGGACGGATATGGGCAATCTCGCCATTGTCGAAATAACAGCGCACACCATCGAGGACATTGATCCGTGAGATCCTGGAGAACCCGTCATCCGGAGTGAACACCTGCTCCAGCACCGCCAATTTCTTTTTCCACTCCCTGCCCTCCTCACTGTCCCAGGAACAACGCCCAATCTCGTGGTCATGGTCTCCTAGAGAGAGGATGCCCTCGGATTCGAAACGAAGTTCCTTGATGCGGGCATCTTGCGGAGTGAAATAGGACACGATTCGCCTTCCCAACTGCTGTGGAAATTCATCGATCAGATCCGATTTTCCGTAACAGGGGGGGAACAATTCCAACAACCCCGCCACTGTCACGCTACGCTGCTGCGCCGCTGCCAACACAGACATCAAGGGAAGTACAGCATCTCGCGTAGGTAAGGCCTTCAGCACCCCCTCTCCCCATTCGATATCCGCACCCAGCAGAAATCCACCGTTGGCTTCCCATGCCATCACCCGCCGATAACCCTGATCCGACAGCCTCTGCATGGCCTCGATCACGTAGGGCGAACCGATATGGGTTCGCAACACGGTGATGCCATGACGGCCGAGAAACTCCTCCAATATCGGATTGGCACTGATCGGTACCGCCACTGCATCGGCCCGTAAAAAATCGGCCACCAGGGCGCCGAGCAAATCGCCAGGCAGAAAATGCAGCTCCTTCCCAGCCACTGCCACCACCAAGGGACGGTCACTGTCCCCATCGGTAGACATCACGACATCCATGCGGTGATCCTGCTGTCCCACAAGGATGTCGAGCATTTCCAGGTGGGCATCAGAGACGGCTTCGGTATCGAGGGGGATGAACCGGTCACTGCGACCGGCACAGTTCACCTCGACGCCAGCCTCGGTCAGAATCTGTGGAATGAGATCGCGTCCCACCGCACTGTATTGGAAGAACAGCAGTCGCCAACCCTGCAGGCTTCCCGCTCCAAACACTTGCCGGTAACGCTGCTGATAGGCTTGTGTGGCCGCCGGATTGGGCTCGGGCAATGGAGGGGCATTTCCATCCTTGAACAATCCGTCAGGTCCAAACAGCGAGGTACCGGCGGGACGTGAATATTCCAGTTTACGCCAGGTTTCAACCGCGGCGACGATACCCTGTTCGTCACTTTTTAGCACTTCCCCGTCACAGCGGTTGGCTTTTTGACCGTTGCGATCAGCTGGAATGTGGCTGCCGGTCACGACAAAACTGGCAACGCCCCGTTGAAGAGCGTAGTAACTCAAAGCCGGGGTGGGAATGCGTCCACAATAGTCGATCCCATACCCGGCGTCGGTGATTGCCTTGGCGGTGACTTGCAGCAGACGTTCCGTGGAAGGACGCAGGTCCCCCGCCAGAGGGACGACGATCTGCCCGGAAGCCGGAGGGTCGCAGACCAGTTTTCCGGTTGCGACAAAATAATCCAGAGTGCCCCGAGTCAGGCAATAGACCTCTATATCGGTCAATTCCTCCACCCTGGCTCGCACCCCGCTGGTGCCGAAACGAAGGGGTTTGGGCGTGTGATCGAGGATGTCTCTCAGTACTGGTTCGTTGGCCATCTATTTCACCTCTACTTTGGCGAACCGCCGTTTACCCACTTGATAGATATGTACTTCCCCAGGGACGATGATACGCTTCGGATCCTCGATTCGCTCACCATCGATCCGCACCGCCCCCTGGCCGATCATCCTGAGCGCTTCGGAAGTGCTCTTGACCAGACCCGCCTGTTTGAGCAGGTTGCCAATGGCGATACCCTGCGAAGATTCACTCTGCAGGGTCTGGGTCTCCAGGTCCTCGGGCAGGACACCGCGCTTGAACCGGGCCTCGAAATTCTCCAGTGCTTTGCGGGCGGCATCCGCCTCGTGAAAGCGGGTCACGATCTCGAGAGCCAGCTGGACTTTGTAATCCCGTGGATTGGCCCCTTCCCGGCAAGCACGTTGCCACGCCTGGATCTCTTCCATTGGCCGGAAGCTCAACAATTCGAAATAGCGCCACATCAGCTGATCTGAAATAGACATCAGTTTGCCGAACATCTCATCGGGAGGCTCATTGATCCCAATATAGTTGCCCAGGGATTTGGACATTTTCTGCACCCCGTCCAGCCCCTCCAGGATCGGCATAGTCATCACCACCTGGGGCTTCTGACCGTAGACCTCCTGTAACTGCCTTCCCACCAGCAGGTTGAATTTCTGATCAGTTCCCCCCAGCTCCACATCGGCTTTGAGTGCCACCGAATCATAGCCCTGGATCAGGGGGTAAAGGAACTCGTGAATGGCGATGGCCTGCCCGCTTTTGTAGCGTTTGCTGAAATCGTCACGCTCCAGCATCCTCGCCACGGTATATTTGCCTGCCAGCTGAATGAGATCGGCAGCGCTCATGGCATTCATCCAGCTGGAATTGAACATCACCAATGTCTTTTCCGGATCGAGGATCTTATAGATCTGTTCTTCATAAGTACGAGCGTTCTCGATCACCTGGTCGCGACTCAATGGTGGCCGGGTCTGATTCTTGCCGGTGGGATCGCCGATCATGCCGGTGAAGTCCCCGATCAGGAAAATGGCCTCGTGCCCCCAATCCTGAAACTGCTTGAGTTTTCCCAACAGCACCGTATGCCCCAGATGCAGGTCGGGCGCAGTGGGATCAAAACCCGCCTTGACCCGCAAGGGACGGCCAGCCTCTAGGCGTTCCAACAGCTCCTTCTCCAACAGGATTTCTTCGGTGCCGCGCTTCAACAACTCAAGCGCCAGTTCCGGCTCGGTCATGGATGCTCCTTGTGCCTGTTCAAAGGTAAATTAGCAAGATTACACGACTTTATATACACTTATAAAGGTTAATCGTAACGCGGATGCGCCAATGGCAAGCAATCTGAAGTCAAGAATGGGAATCTATGGGATGGCTCTCATCCTTGCGACAGGAACCGGCTATTTCGTATGGGGTAGATTACAGTCCTCCGCGGCACCGGTGGTCAAGGAGGAAATCGCAACTCGCCCTGACACACCAGCCGCAGCACCAGTCCTGCCGACGAAAGCGGCTCAAACTGCCGAACCAGCGATTCCCGGGGAGCCAGCCGAAGAAACCCAACAGGATTGGATCAAACACACCATCCGCAAAGGCGAAACCCTGGCCGGGATCTTCAATAAATACGATCTCAAGAGCCAGACCCTGCACAAGCTGCTGCAAGGCGACAAACATCTGCAACGGGAGTTGACGAGGTTGTATCCAGGCAAAACCGTCAAGATCCTGTTAAACAACCAGGGCGACCTGGAAAAGCTGGTCTATGAACGCAGCAGGACCGAAGCGATCACTGCTTCCCGGGCGGAAGTGGGATTCGATATCGAGAAGATATTCAAGGAACCTCAAAGGGAACTCCGTCAGGCCAGCGGCACTCTGGAATCCTCCTTGTATCTGGCGGCTAAAAAGGCCGGGCTCAGCGATACCCTGACCATGCAATTGACCGACATCTTCGCCTGGGACATCGACTTTTCCCGCAGCATCCGCCCGGGAGACAGCTTCAATATCCTCTATGAGGAATTGTTCATCGACGGTGCATCGATCGGTAACGGCCCGATCGTGGCCGCCGAATTCATCAATCAGGGAAAGATCCACCGGGCGCTACGCTTCGTCCACCCCGATGGCAGCAGTGATTATTACACCCCGGAAGGGAGAACCCTGCGAAAGGCATTTCTGCGCATGCCGGTCAAATCGGCAAGAATCACATCCCGTTTCAATCTGCATCGCCGGCATCCATTGCTACACCGCATCCGCGCCCACAAAGGGGTCGATTACGCCGCCCCCATCGGCACCCCGGTTCGTGCCACCGGCGACGGGAAAATCATTTTTCGGGGCAGGAAAGGAGGCTACGGCCGGGTCGTCATCATCCAGCACGGACACCGTTACAGCACCTTGTATGCCCACTTGCACCGTTTCAATTCCAGATTCAGGCTCGGCAGCAAAGTCAAACAAGGCGATATCATCGCTTATGTGGGCAAATCGGGATTGGCCACCGGCCCGCACCTTCACTATGAATTTCGTATCGACGGCATTCACCGCGATCCCTTGACCGTTCCCCTGCCCGACAGCAAACCCATCCCCAAATCACTGCTGGCGACATTCAAACAACAGAGTACCCCTTTACTGGCGGAGCTGGAACGCACTCGTCGGACCGCCATGGCCCAGGCTGACGATCAGGGGGAATGAGCGACCACTACGTTGGCCTGATGGCAGGCACCAGCCTGGACGGTGTCGATGCGGTGCTGGTCGAAATCACTGACCCAACCCACCTCAGCCAACGGGCATGGCATTATACGTCTTTCCCTGTTGAGCTTCGAGAACGCCTGCAGCGCTATTGCTTTGCCGAAAGCATCCCATTGAATATCCTGGGTGAACTGGATACCCAGCTGGGTGAACTGTTCGCTCACTGCACGATGGCCCTTGTGGAGAAGGCCGGCATCTCAACGAGGCAAATCCGTGCCATCGGCAGTCATGGCCAAACCCTCCACCATCATCCTTCAGGCCCCTACCCCTACACCCTGCAGATCGGTGACCCCAACCGTATCGCTGAACTCACCGGCATCACCACAGTGGCCGACTTCCGTCGCCGGGATGTCGCCGCCGGAGGCCAGGGCGCGCCCTTGGTTCCCGCATTCCATCAAGCCGTGTTTCATTCTCTCCGGGAGAACCGTGCCATTCTCAATATCGGTGGCATCGCCAATCTGACCCTGTTGCCTGCCAATCCAGGGATCCACGTCACAGGTTTCGATACCGGACCGGGCAACACCCTGATGGATTATTGGATCCACCGTCATCTCGACAGACATTGGGATGAAGGAGGGACCTGGGGACGGAGCGGCCGATGCCTGGACACCCTCCTCAGGTCATTACTCCAGGATCCTTATTTCTCCAAGCCGCCCCCCAAAAGTACCGGACCCGAATACTTCTCAGCTTCGTGGCTCCAGACACACCTGCAAAACCATACCGTTAGTCGCCCCGAAGACGTCCAGGCAACCCTGGCCCGTCTGACGGCAAAGACCATCGCCGCCCAGATCGAACAGGCCGATCCGCCACCCCAGCGAGTACTCGTCTGCGGGGGGGGAATTCATAATCTATGGCTCATGGAACTCATTGAAGATCAGTGTGGGTGCCCTGTGGAATCCACCGGACAGTACGGCGTCGATCCCGACCGGGTGGAGGCGACCGCCTTCGCCTGGCTGGCATACCGGACCCTCGAAGGACACCCCGGCAACTTACCGGCTGTCACCGGCGCCCGGCGGGAAATCGTGCTGGGTGGGATTTTCCCCGGTTAAACCGAGAACGACGAACCACACCCACAGGTCGTCCGGGCATTGGGGTTGCGGATGACGAATCGAGCCCCGGAAACATCCTCCTTGTAATCGATTTCGGCACCGGTCAGATACGGAATACTCATGGAATCGATCAGAACCGTCACCCCGTGCTTTTCGATCACGGTATCGTCCTCAGCCATTTGCTCATCGAAAGTGAAACCATACTGAAAACCGGAACACCCGCCACCGGTGATATAGACCCTCAGCTTGAGATCGGGGTTACCCTCCTCGGTAATCAGACCAGAGACTTTGTCAGCGGCGCTGTCGGTAAACTCGATGGGTGCGTGATTGGAAGACATGGCTTTCCTTCTGTTTGAATTGATTGCGATTATCCCTTTACCTGACCATTGAGGTCAAGAATAGTGCCCACCGATCGACTGTCTATCGGGGATAACCGAAAGGCCGCGCCAGAGGTTCACCGACGAACACCCCCTGCCCCGGCCAGGCGACGCTTTTCCAATAGGCCTCGATCAGGGTATTACCACGCAGATAGTATTCGATCACGATTCCCGGGTGCGGGAACTTCTGCGGATAGTTGCAAGGTTCAGTCACAGCACCGTAACTGCTGGTAGCCCCGGCTTCGAGCCAACGCAGAATGCTCATCTGCTTACTGCCGGTCAACACCCCGCCGGTTGAAGTCAAGTGATCGGCGATCGCCCCGGGAAGAAAAGTATTGGTCTCGATATCAGGCACGTGAGTCAACCCGGTAAAGTAGAACATCACATCATGGCGGTTCTTAATCGTGTCCTGTTCGAGATAGTTCACCGGCCACAGGCCATGGAAGTGGTGACTGATATCGAGAAACAAGGCTGCGCGGCTGCTGCGCGCTTTGTCGTGGGTTCTGAGAAGATAAGCGGCACCATGTGGATTGGTGAAATCCGCCGCCACCCCACGGTCGATCAATGCCTTGACCCGTTCGAACCCCCTTCCGGCCAGCATCATCGTGGGACGCCAGTGAAATGTCTGGTAGGGGTTCGTCACGACAGAATTGAAATAAGGGCTGGACAGTGTCGGTTGACACCCCTTGGCACAGAAGGCTTCATTATAACCTGCGGCAAAAGCGGTGGTGATCGACATACAACCCACGCGGAATGGCGCAGTCCAGGCAAGCGCATATGCCTGGACCCGGCCCGGGGTCTGTTCGATCACCCGATTGTAGACTTTCTTGAACAGGCCTGGAGAGATGACTTTTCTTCCAGGCGGAAATGCCACGTGAATGATATTTTCATCGGGAATCTTTCGCTTTTCCCGATAATAACGGCCTATGCGAAGGCTAAGCGGGTCATGGTCGTTGACGACAACAGCCAACTGGTCCGGCTGCAACCCCGGCAGAGGCTGATAAACTGCGGGAACGACCGCCAGGGAAAGCAGTGGAAATCCTACCGTCAACCACCACATTCCCAGACACATCTTTGCTATCAAACGCATCCTGAAACCCAAATACCCGGATAAACCGGTACGATTGTAGCCCAGATACCGGAAGAACCATATTTCGCAGATCCACAAAGCCCATGGAAACGTGGACACCGCCCTGGACTATCTCACGCAAGCGCGCGCGATCCAGAAGGAAATCGGGGATCGGGCCGGGCTATGTGCAACCTTGTTCAACATGGGGCATATCCATTTGAAGAAAGGGGAGCAGAAGGAAGCGATTAAAAGCGCCGCGATTGTGGGGCTTTGCCGTTCATTTTTAATCCCACACTGTGATCGCGGGTGTCAACGGGATCAGCTAGCCCAAGTTTAACATCCCCCAAAATAACCCCTTTATAATCAGTCAATTGTG
>CAYUPV010000088.1:0-11046 GCA_964445885.1 uncultured Methylococcales bacterium | reverse complement strand
CCATGGACGGGTTCACGGCGTCCCTGAAAACAAGTCCCTGCCTCCTGCCCCGAGGCATCTTTCACGGTAACGCCCATGAAATCCGTTTTTCACCCCGATGCATGAAAGAACCACGCAGGGAGCAGGTTTCAAACCCACTCCCACAAAATCACATGTTTTAGTGGGTAAAATTCACCGCCTACCCTGTAAGTCTGCGGGAAGGGGAGCACCGATTTGTCAGAATTCATGCTCCAGAATGGCCTTGGCCCGGCGGCACAGTTCCCTGCCGTAATCGGTCCAGAGTCCCTGGCCCCAATACCGGAAACAACTGGTCTGGCAGACCAGCAGGTAAAACAGCGCCTTGCGGTAACGCGGGTCGGAGGTGGGGACGCCGGCTTTGATGACCTTCTCATAGAACAGCGAACTCACCTCGTCCATGGGCTGTAGCAGGTCGTCGTAGCCCGAGACCCAGGAGATGTCATTGGTCCAGCTGCCGCCTTCCATGTGGAAGTCATGACGTTCCTGCCGCAGCTGTTCGATCGTCTGCTGCATTTTCTCGGGCCCTTCTCCCGGTGTGAAGCGTTCCCATAGAAGATGCTGATTCTTGGGTTGCAGGGCCGGCAGGTCCTTTTCTGAGATTCCCAGGGAAAAGAGATATTCGAGATATTCGGTGGCATTGACAACAGGTGTCCGGCTGCCCGAGCACTCGCGTATCACCTCCATGTATTTCGGTGGGAATTCATTCATCATCACCCCACCGTTCTCGCCATCGGCGATCTGGGTCACCAGTGGCGGGACCTTCTTTCCAGCCAGTTCCATCCGGCCAAGTCCTTTGGCTTCGTAATAGGGTTGCATCTGAGCCACCAGCTTGGTATCGCTGCCCTGAGTCTTGATGATGGCAATGATCTCGGCCGTTTCCCCAAGGCTGTTGCGGCACACCAGGCGGTGGGGGAGATGTTTGTTCTCAGGCTCCCAGCCGTTTTCCCGTTCGACCGTGTGTTCCTGCACCAGTACCCATTGGAATCCACAGTCCTTCAGGGTCCTGACGAATTCGTAGGCGACGTCCGGCTGGTTGGGCAGGGCCATTTCCGGCGGGGAGAAACCGCGTAGTCTGCCCAGCGCCTCCAGCCCGAAGATCGCGGCGAAATGATGCTGCCAGGCCTTGACGTGGAGATGGAAATCCTGGGGCGGCGTGGAAGGAGCGACCGCATGGCCCCAGGCAGTGCCGAGCCATTCCGCCGTGGGTTGGTATTCCGGCCGGGTGGCCAGGGGGATCAAGGCGTCGAAGACGTCATCGAGTCCCATCTTGCGCAGGCCATAGAAAAGAGTGCCGGAGTAATCGAGCATCGACCGTGGGTGTTTGCCTTCACCGATCAGCTGAGGGACGAATTCGCTCATGCGTTTGTAACACCAGTGGAACACCGGGGCGTTGTGGTTATCGCCGATATCCGGATGCGCCATCATGTCCTGAAGATTGCTGATCACCTCGGCGGTCCGCAGATCGCCACCGCCGGCGGGAATCAATGGCTGGTGCATGTGAAGCGCAATGGCGCAAGCACTGTCGATCTGGTCGAAGTCGACGCCGCTGCGTCCCAGATAAAGGGTGTCCTCGGCGTGTTTTCTGATCGTCTGTTCGATCATGGGTTCGCTGCCGCAGATATTGGGCAGGCCGTCGATAATTTCGGGAAGATCGGTCATGGGGGAACTCCTTATCTACTCTGTAACGATTTTACGACTGAACTGAGGTTATGATGCATGATCCATAGGTTGCAACAGTGAGGTGGTTTGCAACAAATCAATGCCGACTGGTGGCGCAATCCGCATCCGGTTTGCGCCGTATCGATGGGTTGGGAAAAAACTAGTTTATCATCTGCCTGACAGCATCCAGACATTCCTCGGCCACCTCCAGATCCTGCTCGGCGCGGTGGGCCCACGCTTCTCCCCAGTAGAGATTGCAACTGGTCTCTGCCCGCAGCAGATGCCACAGGCTCTCTTCCAGTCGGTCATGGATCCCGCCGTGTAACAGACCTTTTTCTCCCGCCTTCCAGCGGGTATCGTGGATGGCCTTGCTCACTTTTTCAATCCTGGCAATCAGGTCCTTCTGGCGCTTCGATCCGGTCCATTGGGTGAAGTCCCGGCCGTGATGCCAGCCGGTGTTCCAGGCCCCGGTGCGGACATTGACTTCGCCATGGACTCCGTAGCGGTCCAGGTAATCGTGGATGAAAGTGGGAAGTATCGTGGCCGTTTTCGAGCGGGCCTGCTCCAGCAGGGGCAGATAGAAGACATCCCAGAAATTGGCGCCTTCGGTCACGTTGCGGAACCAGCCGCCGTTCTCCCCGTCGGTGCAGGTGGTGACCAGGGGTGGGAAACCGCAGTTCCGGGTACGTTCCGCCACCTCCTTGAAGAACCAACCGGGCTCCATGCCCGATTCCTGGGCATTGGAGAGATCGCGGTCACGGACGATCACGGTGATTGCGGCATCCCCGTAGCGGGCGATATGAGGCCGGTAACAAAGCTCCTGCCAGCTCATCCCGGTGAGCGGCTCGACGTGTTCGCTGTCTACCAGCACATAGCGATAACCGTAATAACGCAGCAGCGGGATCATTTCCATGCAGAATCCCATCTCCGGGGGCCAGAATCCCTGAAAGTCGTTGCGCCACAACAGATGCTTCGACAGACTCAGCCAGCGTTCGAGATGTTCCTTACGGTCGGCCTCGGGAATCAGGGGGAAGACAGGATGATAGTAGCCGGTGCCGAGGACCTCGAACAGTTTGCGGTTCTGAAGATGCCACAGCAGGGAACCAATATCGACGATGCCATAGACTCTTGACTGAAACTCCGGATCCTTCAGCGTCTCCAGCAGGGTGCCCGAGAGGGAAAGATGGACCCGGGCGACGTCTTCAAAGCCCCACAGGCGCCTGGGCATCCGGTCCATGGCAAACAGGATCTCCTTGGCTTCCCAAGTCTTTTCTACCAGCAAGGATTCGAGGTTTCCCGGAGGTTGATGAAAGTTCAGTACCAGGGCGTGGTGGGCTGTATGCGTCATGGGCGGATCACTTTAGTTCGAAATGTGCACTAGATTATGTGGAAGTTGATAAGAATGCAAAATCTTCCTTCCTGACAATGATCTGAAAGTTAACGTCTTAAGTTGGCGCGTAGAGGAAGTCGCGGTCACCCGGCTTCAGGCACTCGCGTTTCGCCTCGCAGGCCATCGCAACCCTGGAGAAATATACCCGCTTCTACCTGTCATATCGCTCAGAGAACTCTGAGCCACAAAATAACAGGGTAGACACTTCTTACATGCTATGAGAAAAAACCAGAATTGTTTAAATTATCCGTGAACGACCTCATGGTCCTTGAAGGCTAGAGATGTGATGAATCCTTCTACGGTCAATTATTCATTGACAATATAATGGCATTCAATATCATAAACCCGATACCTGTGATCAACCACGTCTTTCCGGCTTTCTTTTCTTCTGGAAGTTCCTTGCGTAAATAAAGAATACCCATGACAACTCCAACCAATGGAATGAATGCAGTCGCTATTAGAATACCAATAAAAAACTTCTTGGAAACTACCGCCTCACCTGCATCCTGTCCACTATTTTCCAGGGACTGAGTAATTGGAGTTGACCCCCCGCTCTTTGGTCGTTTATCCTCTGGATCCGTGTCTTTGGCATTAGAGTCACTCACAGGTGGAAGTTTGGCGCCGCATTGACTACAGTATTGCACGTTGTTTTCAGTCTGATGACCGCATTGTGGGCAAAACATATCTAATCCTCCTGTTGACAAGACCTGTTTGATTAATAATGATGACTGTACATTTATTCAATTATCGAACCTAGGGCATAGAAAAACTCAAACAGTCAATGATTTGTCAGGGTCTCGTACGATCTTGAAACCCACCATACCAACTAGTAGCGGTAAATTACGTATTGAATCGCGGTCTTTTTCCTTTTCATCTTCAGGCAGTTTCTCCCAGGGAACCAGGCACGGATGGATTTTTTTATGTTTGTCCTTGACCGGACCATATTTCCCTCCGGAAGCCGTCTTTTCCTGCATCCAGCGTAAGTGTTCCAGTCGGGCCAGTGCCTCGACCTCTTCCTCGCTGAATGAGAACCGCTGCTCCCGCCAGTCTGTGGAGGGTTCGATGTGCAAACCCGCCGCTGCGAGTTTTGTGCTGATGTGTTCGGCCTGCCGACGGTTGGAATCACGATCAGATTCTGACAACACCTCCCATGGCACCATGGATTTATTGTCTGTGACAGTATGACCACTGCGTTGTTGTTGCAAGACATATTCCTCGTGAATTGCCCGGCCTAGCCGTTCGCGGATGGAGGCCAACAGCGGATCGGCACCACAGGTTCGATCCAAGGCTGGGAAAACAATTATTTCGGCACTTCCTGAGTCTTTCGAGAGACTTTGACATAAAGTGGATAAACCATCCAGATGATCCACCACGGCAACAATCGTGACTGGAAGGGAGCTTGCTTTTTCTCGCAGGTCTAGCGCCAGAGCCAACGATTTCGTGGGCTTTTCAGGACAGACATAAATCTTGCCTGGGAACTGTTCTGTTGTTGAGCGTGCTCTTTTCAAGATGGTCTCAAAATCATCTTCTCGAACAGATTCCAAAATACAGACGTCTGTCAAAGCAGGATAATACCGTTCCAGTTTCTGGATATGCTGGTCAGCATTGTCCGCAGCCAGAGTTATTTTGAATTTATCACCGATAATTCTGTTCTCCCACCACAGCCTTGCAAAATGCACAATGAAATTTTCTGCCAGCGGACTGTAGCCGACAAAGACAAAGTGATTTGGTGACGTTTGATTACCAGGGTAGATAGGGAAAGGTGAATGCTCTCGAATCAAAGCCAGGGCCGCGGTTTCAGGCAGGTTAAACAATTCTAGCCGGCAAGAGAGATGTTGGGAACGGACCAGCATCTCCCCAACCAACAACCGCTGAAATGCCCAGTTTGATATATGGATAAAGCAGGTCAACTGATTATGGGACCTCTTCCTCGATAGCCTCCCGGCAACGACTGCGATGTCAGCATTGATCCGCTCATCCCCGCAAACGGCAAACAGGTATTTCGCTCGATCGAGTCGTGCATCGCAGAGCAATGCTCCGCTTTCTGCCCGTCCGCAAAGCATCAGAGCACCGGCTTTATGACACCGGTTTTGAATTCCTGGCGTGCCTGCAGGGTCGATGACAATTACCTTATATCCACGTTCCTTAAAGCTGCGAGCCAGCGCTTCACCTCGTTTGCCAAATCCACAAATAATGACATGGTTTTTGAGAAACTGGCGTCCAAGCCATTGGAGACGTTCCCGCAGCAAAAAATAAATGGATTGGAAGGCGGTGTAGGCTACCAGTAAAGGAGCCAGGAACATCGCCCATTGCAGTTTGATATTCCCCGCCATACGCTGGGGGGGACTGGCATCCAGAGTAAAAAGTTGCAGGGTTGAGTAGACGATTTTCGAAATATTATGCTCGATGCCAAGGCGTTGGTAATATGCTTCCCAGCCCAGATAGCCAAGGATTGCGATAAAACCAAAAATGGCTGCCACCAGGATGGGAAACCAGAAAATGCGGATAATGACTTTTAAGGTAGACAAGCTATTCCTCATCTGTCTGAAACTAAACAATTCAAATAGGCCGGTAACCCACACCCAGGGGGCAGCAAATGACCTGTGTACTGTGGCGAGAAAAATAGCCTTGTTTGTCCATGCGTAGAAATTCGAGCCGGGTAGGTTCTCCCTGGGGAAGTTCGGTCAATGCCTTGCTGAAGTCGGACGGATATATGAGAGATCGGCCACCGTATTCCACGATGATATCGCCGACGTCCAGGCCAGCTTTTTCGGCGACACTGCCTGGTGTAATCTCGTGGAGAAAGATCCCACCCTGGATACCGAGTTTGTTCATTTGCAACGTGAACTGCTGGGCAATCTTGGCATATTTCTGAGCCACTGGATCATCCTTGGTAAACAGTTCTCCGTAACGGGCAAAGACTGCCATGGCCTCATCGGGCCGGCCGAGCTGACGCAACTGGATAGCTTTTCGGCTCACTATTGCAGGGGTGTCGGTGGGCTGGATTTCCAATTCCCGGTTGATGGCTTCCAGTTCTTCGAGCGTCTCGTTCCGGGACTGCTTGGCAGCATCCGCGAGGCGGTTGCGTTCCTTGGTCAATTGGGCAAGTTGTTTTGTTGCGTTCAACAATTGCGCATTCAATGCCTGCTCTGTGAGCATCCGTCGTGGTTCAAGAAATGTCAGTTTTTGTAGGGTTTCGTCAATACGATTCGGCATCATGCCTGCCAATGGCCCAAGAAGCTTCAAGCCGTAAAGATGAGCAAAACGGGTGTAATTATCCAACCGCTGGATAGCATTGAGTGTCCTTTGGTGGTTGAGTGCCGGCCATCCCTTCGCATCAGAACCAGCGGGTTTTGTTTTGGCTGCCAACCGATTGAACAAGGATTCTGTGGCCCATTGGACATTCGCGAGGCTTTGTCGGTAGGTACGGATGTGCTCTGGATCGGTTCCCAGTTTCAGTAAAGCCAGCCGGGAAGGATCGCTGAGTTCCAATCTCAACGGACTGCTGTTGATCGCCTGGCGCAGGCTAGCCACCTGGGTTTCGGCGATCAGAGCCCGGTAGCCGGGGTTCATTTGGTTCGTCAGGGCGGGGGCCACTTGCCTCCTCACCTCCTGAAGCTTTTGCTCAAAACTGTCTGGGCTCAGTGCTTGTTTGACATAACCTAAACGGGCATCGAGATTGATGGTATTGGTTAAAATCTCGCTGATTGCAGCGTTTACCTCGGTCGGATCGGGGGTCTGAAAACGCAGATACAAGCTTACTCCAGCTACCACCGACAGAACCAGCAACCCCACAATTCCGGCAACCAACCCGATTGTTCTTCGGGACCAACGGGAGCGGCTCCCTTTCCATTGGGGGGCAATAGAAACCAGATTATCAGCGCGGTGTGCATCGGGGCCAGACACGCAAAGTTGGCGTGCCGCTTCGAGCAAGGGGGCAAAATGAGATTCCAGAGGCGGTTCATAGGCATCCAGCCACTGTGGTGTGCTGAGGAAATATTCCAGATCTTCCGACAGGGAGGTATCCTCGATGCGGAAAGGAAGAATCGGTATCTTACGATTGGCGGCCCGCTCCACCTCGCGCAGGACATGGTCGGATTGATTGGCGTGGGAGGAGAACACCAGAATCAGCAGACGACTGTCCTTGATCGCCTGAATGATGGCTTTGCTGTAGCTCTGAGCCGGCGGAATATCCCGTGGCGCTATCCAGCACTTCAGACCGTTCTGTTCCAGGAGTTCACATAAGGAATCGGCGACCTCTTTGTTTTCCTTGGGATAGCTGATAAAGACAAGTGGCGTCCTATTCATATTCCGATGACCGTTACTGTCAGGCATAGGAGATCCGATTGCTTTTAAAGATTGCGTGGATCCTCGCCGGATTGCCAGTCGTCACGTCGGCAATCCCAGCGGTTTGGCCAGGAACACGACGCGCCAGTCCAGCACTTCGGTGATCATGGCCTGGGCGGCGGTTTCCGCAAGATGACCAAGGCTTTCAGAGCTATGATTCCGCGCTTCGTTGGACAGCTTTTCGACGATGGTCCCCAACCGTTCGGCCATCGCCGTTGACCGCCGGGCGATCCTTTCGAACTCTCCCTGGGTCAGGATACCTGCGAGCGATGCGCCCAGCGCGGGTAGGAATGCCGCCAGCAGGGTCGTCGTCTCGGCCAGGTGAGAAACATGCTCGAACACCGGCTCGAGCAAATGGATCCCGCCCGCAACCAAAATGGTAATAAAAATCACGGTGCCGCACAGATGAAGGCAATGGGTGAACCGGTGGGCACAAGTGGCGAAGCCGGCATGATAATCCATCTGCTTCGTGAGGATGCCCCCTGCGTCGCTGATCAACCCTTGGCGGTAGGCATCCAGGTAGGAACGATTGCAACTCAAGGTCAGGAGGCCAGCCTCGCGTTCTATGGCTTGGGCGTGCCAATTCACCCAGGTATTGGCTGGATTGGCGTGGGCATCATGGGCGGGAACTGTCAACTGAGGGGTAGGCTTTCCAATTGGCAAGAGAAAGCGCATGACGCGCAGAGTCTCCGCCAGCAGACGGTAATCGATCCAACGCTGATGCCAGTCCTTCTTCCAGCCGGTCCAGACGATGAGGCCAATGCCAATGATGATGGCCAATTCGCAGGCGATCAGCAGATCCACCCGGTAAATCTCAGGTCGCAGTGGAGGGAAAAAGTGGCTCACCAGAGGCAGTAAAACCGCCAGCGCGCTCAACAGATAGGCGAGAACGAAAGCGCTGCGGTAACGGTCGGCGTAATGAATGGCCAACCCGTCTGCCCAGGCATAGTGGTCATGGAAAAGATCCCTGACCTGAGTATCCACTGTCTCCGGTAATATTTCTGGAGGCCATCCACTGGCCTTTTCTTTTCCGTGGGTTGAGATTCCCTCCGTCGCCGGCGCGGTCCTATTCCACGACAGCAAACCGACAAACTGACAATACACACCTTGCCACCACCTGGGTTGCGGCCAGGATTCCCCATTGAAATAGCGTATTCGGTTCGTCGTCTCCAATTCCCTGGGGCTCTGGGTAGATCCGCCCTGCGGTGGTTGGAGAATTTTGCGGAGCAGGGTGATGACATCAGACAAGGGTACGGATTGGATGGACCTGTCGTCGTTCCAGGAGAGCAAGTTTGGATTTTTGGGTTGGTGGGGGTCGATCTGCACGACCGGAATGCCTTTAGTTAATGCAATTTCGACGATTTCTCCGGTACCGCCTTTTCCTTCAGCCGGCAGGCCGTCCCATAGTGCGACGAGGAGGTCGGCCTGGTTCACCACCAATCGTCCTACCTTCTTATAGGCCCGTTCCAGGCTGGCCTTGTCGGTACGTTGACCATCCAATTCAAAAACCGCGGTTGCCTTTTCGAGCAGCGATTGATACCGCTTTTTTGATTGCTCGGTTGCGCAATCGGCCAAGTACTCCCGGCGCGGAAACGGCAGCGGGCATTGGAGCTCATAATCCTGCGCCAGTGCCTCTTCTGCGACGAGTCGGTCGGCCCCTTCGGCGAGCGGCGAGATTACTCGTAGCTGCGGAGGCTCTTTCCGGTAGGCTTCCCTGATTGCCGGTTCGGATCGTAGCGTGCTCAGCGTGTCCCTTATCTGCCGCAGTAACCTACGCACGCTATCTTGTAAAGCACCGGTATCATCAGGCAGTTTGCTGGGCCGGTGGCCGGTCACTCCGATGCGCAGCACAAACCGGGCTTTGGGTGGATGCAATTGGTGTGGATCGGGTTTCATACAGGAATTCACATAGTTTGATCTCAATTTTGGTGGTTTGCAGCCGCCTTCCAGGCCTCAAAAGTTGTAATAGGGACTATACGTGGCACTATTCTGGCACCCAGCATTTTCTTGGGCAGCACTGGCACGATGAGTTCGACCGGGCGGCCGTGGCGGATGACCGTCATGGTCACTGGCCGATCACTCAAGCGGTTCCGCTCGGCAAGGAATTCTTTCCACACGGCGTTATAGATCTTATTGAGATTAGATTTCCCAACCCGCTCTGCCTCCCAGGCTTTAGGAAACGACCAGGTCCCATACTTCCAAAAGATGTCACCGGCTTGAATGCCTGCCTTGACTGCAGGCTGTAAAATACTGACTAGACTTTGAACACGATACACCATATAAAATGCATCTGCTCCCAATGACTTTCCGGTCTCATCAAAATAGGTCCGTTCAATCTCGTTGCCGCGATCGTCATAGCGGCTGTGCCAGCCGGCGTAGCCATCCTTGATGCGAATGGGCTTACCAGACTCATCAAAATAGGCTACTTCGATTTCGTTGCCGCGATCGTCATAGCGGCTGCGCCAGCCGGCGTAGCCATCCTTGATGCGGATGGGCTTGCCAGCCTCGTCAAAAAAGGCTACTTCAATCTCGTTGCCGCGATCGTCATAGCGGCTGCGCCAGCCGGCATAGCCATCCTTGATGCGAATGGGCTTACCAGACTCATCAAAATAGGCTACTTCGATTTCGTTGCCGCGATCGTCATAGCGGCTGCGCCAGCCGGCGTTGCCATCCTGATGTCGTGTGCGCTCGTCAGCCTCATCAAAATAGGTCCGTTCGATCTCGTTGCCCCGTTTGTCATAGCGGCTGCGCCAGCCGGCATAGCCATCCTTGATGTGAAATGGTTTGTTGGCTCTGTCAATATAGGTTCGCCTAACTTCTCGACCTTCAGAATCATAAACTTTGCGCTGGCCATAGGCACCATTTGAGGCGGGTGTGGGATTTCCTTGGCGGTCAGTAAATCTTAATTCGTTCTCAAAACCCTGCTCGTCATAGTGTAATTCGACATATTCCGCTTTACTTTGGGATTGGGGCAATGGATAACCATCGGGCCCCAAATATGTGCCTTTTCTGGTATTGGGAAGTTGGCTAGCTACAAAAGGTCTAAGAACAAATTCCCATAGAATTTTGGATAGGGATTGTTTATCGATGCAATCTGTGGCTACCACATCCGGTGCATAAGCAAACCCCCATAGCATCTTTTTATATCGGTTCCTGGCTATTTCATAGATGACCCTTTCCATGTGGTCATAGATATATTCATGACGCGCCTCTTTTTTTTCAATTCGATGGCTGGATGCATTGAATCTGTCCAAATAATTTTCAAATTCTGCTTTGGCTGTAAGTTGATGATTGGGGTCGATCACTTCCATGGTGTGGATCTGGCCGAACCTTCCCCTTCGTGTCAGGCGGATGGTCCAGGCCCGGTGGGCGACCGCTTCTTCCGGCAGAGGGCCGACGCACCAGGGTACACCCCACCGTTTGGTGATGTCCCGGCAGTAGGTCCGATAGGGAATCCACCAACCGTAAATGTACAAACCGATCCCTGCCAACAGAAGTAACGCCAGCCCGGCCCAGGCGAAAGTGCGCCGGCGTTCCCTGCACACCTTCGCCTGCAAATACGCTTCCCGCTGACGTTCAGCCTCCCTTTCAGCTTCTGCCCGCCGGTGGTCACGGCTTTTCTGGACGATGGC
>CAYUPV010000087.1:0-11118 GCA_964445885.1 uncultured Methylococcales bacterium | reverse complement strand
TCAAGCAGAAGACGGCATACGAGATTTCTGCCTGTCTCGTGGGCTCGGAGATATATATAAGAGACAGGGCGACCACCAGGTCGATGATCAGAAACGGCAGGAACAACAGGAAGCCAATCTGGAAAGCAGTCTTGAGTTCCGAGGTCATGAAAGCGGGCACCAGCAATGATATAGGCACCTGCTCCACTGATTCCAGATCCTCCCTGCCGGACAACCTCACGAACAAAGCCAGGTCACTTTCCCGGGTCTGGCGCAACATGAACTTCCGTAGCGGAGGCAGCGATCGTTTCAGGGCGGCACCCGCTTCTATTTTTTCCTCGAGATAAGGCTCGATCCCCGCCTGATAAGCTTTGTCGAACACCGGCAGCATGATGAAAAAGGTCAACATCAGAGAGATTCCCAACAGGATCTGATTGTTGGGCGTTTGCCCGGTACCCAGTGCTTGCCGCAAGATGGCAAGCACCACCATAATCCGAGTGAATGCAGTCATCGATAGCAACAGTGCCGGCAATAGTGTCAGCGCAGTCATCAACGCCAATACCTGGATGCTGACTGTGTAGGTTTTCCCTCCGTCCGGGGCCGACGTCACCTGGACAACCTCCAGACCAGGGGCCGCCTGCACCACCACTGGCAGTATCCATGCAACTATCATGATCACCGATTTCATAGTCACTTTCCTCCGGCCTGATGCAATGCCTGCTGCAGATAGCCGGTAAAGGGGGCATTTTCCTCGGTTTGCAACCGCTGCTGCCCTTCCAGCACGTGGAGTGTCTGCACCCTGCCCGGCGCCACTCCTAATATCAATTGGATCTCGCCCACTTCCACCAGCAGCAGCTTTTCCCTACCCCCCAACGACACCCCACCCAGTAGGCGCATTTGTCCACCCGCCGGGGAGGTCCAGCGATTCAATTTCTTCAGCCCCCATAAGCAAAGAAAAATAAGGGCCAACACCAGCACCAGTCCCCCCAGCCATTGACCAGCCAAGGCCGGATTCAGGCCAGGTGATGGTGCAGGTGCAGCCCAAACTGCGGAGGTCCAGCCACAAATCGCGACAAGCAAAAACCTGTGATCCACTTTTTTTTTGTTTAAGCTAGGTGTCATCTCAGCCGTCGTACTCTTTCTGCCGGACTGATGACGTCGGTCAGGCGGATACCAAATTTATCGTTGACGACCACCACTTCTCCATGGGCAATCAGAGTTCCATTCACCAACACGTCCATGGAATCCCCAGCTAATCGATCCAGCTCCACCACCGATCCTTGATTTAGCTGCAAAAGATTGCGGATGCTGATCTTGGTCCGCCCGATTTCCATGGAAAGAGTGACGGGAATGTCGAGGATGACATCGAGATTGACATCATCCTGTACTCCCGGTCCCAGCCCTTCTTCCTGCCTGACTTCTTCATAGGTTGCAGGGGCGAATTCCTGTGCCGTATCCACCACTGAATCTACACTATTGACCTCACCCTGTTCCGCCAGCGCCTCGCCCCAGGCGTCGGCCAAATCCACATTGGATTCCACTCCCGAAGATTCCAGGGATTCGTTTTCCCCGGTTTGGTTTTCGACCTCGTCGCCTTGGTTTTCTTCATTCTCACTCATCGGTTTCCTCCATGGGAACGTGCTCAATCAATTGGGTACCAGGTTTCATGTCAGGACCGCGGTCAACCTTCTCTTCTATCTTGATCGCATAATTGTTGTTTGTCGTTCCCACCCTGCCTCGGAACAAGGGAACTTCCTCGGAGTACAGGACCATCTGATCGGGAATCTCCACCGGAATAATGTCACCCGGCTCCAGGTTCAACACCTCTTCCACGGTCAGCGTCTTTTCAAGCAAGATACCGTAGATATCCACCTGAGTTTCCATGACCTCGTAATCGAGCGCTCTGCGCCAGCGATCATCCACCTCACCACGATCGCTTTGTATGGAATCCAGGAGTTCGCGGATGGGTTCGATCATCGAATAGGGAAAAGAAATATGCAGATCCCCTCCACCTCCCTCCAACTCGATATGCATGGTGGAATTGACCACGATCTCCGAAGGACTGACGATATTGGCAAACTGGGGATTTACCTCGGAGTTGATGTACTCGAACTCTACGTCCATCACCGGCCTCCAGGCTTCCTTCATATCCTTGAAGGCCATCTCCAGGAGAATCTGGATGACCCGCATCTCCGTGGGAGTGAACTCACGTCCTTCGATCTTGTTATAGAACTGGCCGCTGCCACCGAAATAGTTGTCCACTGCGGTGAATACCAGAGTCGGATCCATGACGATCAAGGCGCGTCCACGGAGCGGTTTGAAACGGATAAGATTCAGATTGGTCGGAACAAACAGGCTATGCACGAATTCGGAAAACTTCACCACCTGAACCCCGGAAAACGACACCTCCGCGGTCCGCCGCAACAAATTGAACAAACTGATGCGAAAATAACGGGCGAAACGCTCGTTGACCATCTCCAAGGTCGGCATCCTTCCCCGAACGATACGGTCCTGACTGGTAAAATCGTAAGTATGGGCTTCATCGCCAGCAAAGGCACCCTCATCATCCTCCCCGGTGTCGACCATTCCTTCATCGACCCCGTGGAGAAGCGCATCAATTTCATCCTGAGAAAGGAGTTCATCAATCGACATGATCACTCCATCAGGAAATTTGTGTAGAATACTGCTTCAATCCTGCTGCCGTCAGTTTGCATATCCAGCACTTTTTGGATCTCTGTCAGAATCGCCTCCCGCAGTGCCAGTTTTCCTTGGGCTGTCTGGAGGTCCTGTGGCTTGTAACGCCCCAGAAGCAGCAAAAGATTGTTGCGAATCATGGGAGCATGTTTGTCCACCGCCTTGATCGATCCTTCATCGTAGGCCAGCACACTGAACTTGATCTGCATCAGACGTGCCCCGCTACCTCTAGGGAAATTCACGACAAGCGGGGCAAATTGATAGAATTGGGAGTCTTTGCTTATGGATTCTTCCTCTGAGGCTTCCCCCCCTCCGGCCTCGTGTTCTTTATCGCTCGTATCAACTGCTTTGCCAAAAGGGAGCCAATCCATGAAATACGCAGCTGCGCCACCGCCTGTCAGCAGTAACAGAACCACAGCCCCAATGATCATCCATGTGTTGGAGGATTTTTTTTCCTCCCCCAGATCCAGATCGTCGTTTTCTGCCATGACTTTCACCTCCTAAATCGACATAAGCAATAGACAGGCCAATTTATATTACCCATAGATTCATGCACTTAGGATATCTATACCAGAAGCCAAGTCACTATCCCTGTCCAATGACAAAAATCCGTCACATGGCAGATTGCTTCTGAAACACGATTGAAACGGAATGAAACCGACTGTCGAACGAGGTCGAAGAAGAAACATGAACAGTCACTCAAAAATCACACCTACCCACCACCGGGTTCTGCTGGTGGAAGACGATGAGATATCACGAATTTGTCTGCGAGCCTTGTTACTTCAATTGGGATTTGAAGCGATAGAAGCCGAGAATGGCAAACAAGCGGTCAGTTGTTGGCAAACACAGTTGCTCGATTTGGTCTTATTGGATCTGCATTTACCGGACGATGATGGAGAGGATGTGTTGAGCCGGATGTTGAAAACCCCCACCCCTGCCAGGCCAATGCCACCAATCATCGCCGTTACCACCCAGGTGACTCCTGAGTATACTGATCATTTGATACAGGCTGGATTCACCGATTATGTGCTCAAGCCAGTCACCCATGAAATGCTAACAATGAAGATCATTCACTGGCTCAAACCGCACAACCAAGTCTTGGAATTGTCCCGTTTGATCACCAGACATCTTCAACAACACGCGTCGTTAGGGGTCACTCTGGTCAGGAAACTGTTGGCAGACTTGCCTCAGCAGTTGGATGAAATAGACTCTGCATTAAGGGCGGGAAGAAAGGAAGAAGCCGTCAGAATCATTCACAAACTGAATGGTGCTGCCGGATTTCTGGGGCTAGCCGATTTACACAAATATGTTGATGCGATGGAAGCTGCCATGAAAGGCAACAACCAGTCGATCCAAGATGCCGCTTGGAATCAGCTAAAAAAAGAAGCCCAACGTCTGTTGACGTTGGGCCCTGAGTTGCTCTCTTGCCTGGCTCAGGAGGCCAATCTCAATTTGTCCAATAGGGTCTGAGCATCTTGTTTTTGGTTTTCATCCCCCTGTTCCAGAATTTCTTCCAGGATATCCCGGGCGGCATCGACATCTTCCATCTCCACGTATGCACGGGCCAGATCCAATTTGGTATCCAGCTCATCCATATCGGTCAAATCAAACTCCTCGGCAGATAAATCTAAATCCTCCTGATCGATGGGATCTGCTGCGGCAGAGTTATTTTCCTCAGCCACTTCCGGTAGTTCCCGGGAGAAGGAATTAAATTCCAAGGTATTGTCATGGGTTTCTTCTTCCGCCCTCACCTCTTGCTGTTCATCCTCGTTATCCGAGTCAAGATTCAAGTCGCTGAGGTCGAAGTCGAGAGCCAGATCGGCTTCGTTGGCAATTTCCTCATCCGAGGAGTCAACCCCGGGGAATTCCGAACCCAAACTTTTTTCATTGGCTTCATCGGGTTCGTCAACTTGATCCAAATCCAGGTTGAAAGGATCCTCCTGTTGCGATGACTGTTCGTCGGAAAGATCAAGGGATCCCGCTTCGATTGAGGGAAGATCCATGGCTGCCAATGCTTCTGCTGGATGTGATGAGGTCTCATCTGAATCAGGCTGAGAAGCTGAGGCAAACAAGGATGAGTGGGGGCAGATGTCACGCCCCATTTCCACCACTTTACCCCAGAATTCGACATCATCTTTGGCACCCATCTCCAGAAGCTCTTGGGCATAGGCTTCAAATTCGGGCACTGCTTCATTGGCATAATAGATTTCAAGCAGCTTCAAACGCAATTCAGGTCGTTCAGGTTCATCGGCCAGGGCCTGCTTGATCAACTCTTCAGCCTGTTGATAGCGTCCGTAGGCCAAATAGACATCGGCCTCAGCAATCGGATCAACCGCATCATTTTCAGTCTCAAGAATATCGAAATCACTGGGTGTGAATTCACTGAGGAAAGAACTCTCCGCCACTTCTACACCTGAAGTTGAACTGATTGAACCAGGTACCGGTTCACTCGTGTTCGTCTGCTTGGACAGTTCCAGTTCGTCCTCATCCATATCCGCAAGCAAGCTATCCGCTTGCATCCCAGCTTCTTGTCGGCGCCGCCAGATCATCCAACCGGCAATACCCAAAAGGAACAGGCTGCCTCCCCCCATGCCAAGATACATGGGGTCATCAAATATGCCGTGAAGTAATGAAGGTTCCGCTTCCTTGGTAGAGATTTTGGTTGGTTGATCCTTCGTTTTCGAAGGCACTTTCTGTGCCTCAACTTTACCAGTTTTCTCTGAAACCTTTTGATCCTTCTGCACACCGGCAGGAATAGGCTGATGCGCCGAAACGGTTGACTCAGATAGAGGAACGCCCGCTGCAGCATCAACTTCTTGCTGCTTGGACTGTATCGCAGCCAATTGCGCATTCTTAAGCTCCAGCAAGGCCGCCATCTGCTTTTCCAGTGCTTCAAGACGGGTCCGCAGTGCCTCATTTTCAGCCTGTAGATTGACTATCTCTTCTTGAGTTTGGGGAGCCACGTTATCCGGCCCCTCGATGATCGGCATCTCAGCCTGGCCAGGGTCTAGCGCTTCCTTTTCAGGTGCTTCCAGCTTCAATTGGGGCTTATCCGATTTGGCAAGATTCTCGGCCTGACCGCTCTGGGTTTGACCTTCCGATGCCTTGCGTGCCAACCAGGCCTGATACTGTTCCCTGAGTTCGCGTCTGGCCTGAGAAGGAGACAATTGTGAGAGGATCTCCTGTGAAGGGATCTTCAAAGTTGCGCCGGCCTTAAGCATATTGACATTACTATTGAGGAAAGCATCGGGATTTTCCCGATACAAGGCCATGACCATCTGCTCAGTAGTGACCGAGTGATTCTGTTTCAACCTTTCGGCAATGCTCCAAAGGGATTCATTGCGCTTGACGGGTCCATAGGCAACGCCTCCCAGACCGCCAGTCATGGTGTTCGCAGCCGAACGACTGTGACCGACGTCACTTGGTGTGACACCAGGGATACTCTGAGCAACATTCACTTCATCTGCGAATGTGATCGGTGGATCCAGCAGGACAGTGAATTCCCTGAGCATCCGCCCCTGGGGCCAGTCCACTTCAAGCAGAAAATCCAGAAACGGCTCACGGATGGCATTGTTGGAAGTGACTTGGATGACCACAGAGCCGTCAGAACGATGGACCGGCTTGAAGCGAAGATTCGACAAATAATAAGGGCGGTCGAGCCCCGCTCTGGCAAAAGCTCCAGAAGGTGCCAAACGGACTTTGATCTGGGATATGTCCTCACCTGGCGACGTCAAAAGCGGAATTTCCGCAATAAGCTTCTGATTGAGTGCGGAGTGTAGTTTAATATCCCCCACACCTAAAGCATTCACGCCAGCCGGCGTGAGAACGCCCACTACAGCCAGGGTTTTCGCGAATTTACGCACTTTGGGTCTCCTATGAGCTATTCTTGCCTTCCCTGTAAGAATAGCTCAAATATATTTTTTGGCCAGAAGCTCTGCAATCTGAACACTATTGAGCGCAGCGCCTTTTCGCACATTATCAGCGACCACCCAAAGATTCAAGCCGCGGGGATGTGAGATATCCTCACGGACCCTCCCTACAAACACCGCGTCACGTCCTGCGGCTTCAGTCACTGCCGTTGGATAACCACCTGGCTCTCTTTGATCCAGGACTTCTATACCAGGTGCCCGTGCCAACAGTTCCCGCGCATCCTCCGCACTGATCTTTATGCTGGTTTCTATGTGGATTGCCTCACTGTGACCATAGAAAACCGGCACTCGCACTGTAGTAGGATTCACTTGGATGCTGTCATCACCAAGGATCTTGCGGGTTTCCCAAACCATCTTCATCTCCTCCTTGGTATAGCCATTATCGAGAAAGACATCGATATGAGGCAGCACATTGAAAGCGATCTGTTTGGGATAGACCTTGGACTCGATCGGCTTGCCATTGAGCAGATTAGCAGTTTGCATCGCTAGTTCCTCGATCGCCTCCTTACCGGACCCGGACACCGCTTGGTAGGTACAGACATTGATTCGTTCGATGCTCACCTCATCGTGAATGGGTTTGAGAGCCACCACCATTTGAATGGTGGAACAATTCGGATTGGCGATGATTCCCCGTTGTGTATAGGCAACCACCGCATCGGGATTGACCTCAGGTACCACAAGTGGGATGTCTTCCTGGTAGCGGAATTGAGAAGTATTGTCGATCACCACACACCCTGCCTGAGAGGCAATGGGTGCATATTTTTCTGAAATCGAGGCTCCGGCGGAGAACAGCCCGATCTGCGCCTGGCGAAAATCAAATTCAGCCAGGTCTTGCACAATGAGCGTCCGGTTTTTAAATAGTATCTTCTGCCCTTCCGAGCGGTTGCTGGCCAATGGATAGACTTCTCCCACCGGAAAAGCACGCTCTGCCAGAATCTCCAGCATCGCCTCACCGACCGCCCCGGTGGCCCCTACGACAGCAACATTATAGGTTTTGCTCATAAATCCCTCTTCAAACTTATTTTACCGTGAAAGTTACATGGGGGCAGGGAGTAGGGGAGTGGTTTTCGGGACGCCGTGAACCCTTCCCTGGGAGCTGGGACGCGGCCGTCCGGGCCGCGCGTACGCCCTTAAACCACTCCCCTGCGCCGAACAAGAGAGCCTGTTAAAGAACCTTTCTTAGGGTCTCCACTACTGCATCTCCCATCTCTGAAGTGCTGACTTGACGGGTACCATCGGAATAAATATCCGCAGTCCGAACCCCTGAGTCCAATGCCGCATCCACTGCGTTATCAATACGAGTCGCAGTGTTCTCGTCGTTGAAACTGTAGCGGAACAGCATTCCCAACGACAGAATAGTGGCCAGGGGATTGGCCAGGTTTTGCCCGGCAATATCCGGGGCACTGCCGTGGATCGGTTCATACATGCCCTTGCCATATTCATCCAGGGAAGCCGAGGGCAACATGCCAATGGAACCGGTCAACATGGACGCACAATCAGAAAGAATGTCACCAAACAGGTTGGTGGTCACCATGACATCGAACTGCTTGGGTGCCCGCACCAATTGCATGGCGGCATTGTCCACATACATGTGACTCAGCTCCACTTCTGGATAATCACGTCCAGTTTCAGTCACCACCTCACGCCACAATTCTGTACATTCGAGCACATTGGCCTTGTCCACCGAACACAGCCTTCGGTCCCGTTTCATGGCTGTCTCGAAAGCAATCTGGGCAATCCTGCGGATCTCCGACTCGCTGTAAACCAGGGTGTTGAGGCCGATTCGCTCCCCATTGTCCAGAGTTCTGACCCCTCGTGGCTTGCCGAAATAGATGCCCCCGGTCAGTTCGCGTACGATCAGAATGTCCAGACCAGCCACCACCGCGGGTTTCAGAGTCGAAGCTTCTGCCAGCTGTGGATAGAGTATGGCGGGGCGCAAATTGGCGAACAGATTGAGTTCGGAGCGCAATCCAAGCAAACCACGCTCCGGACGAACGGAATAATCAAGGGCCTCCCAACGGGGGCCACCGACTGCACCCAAAAGAACCGCATCCGCCTCTTTCACCAGGTCCAGGGTTTCCTGAGGTAACGGAGATCCACAGGCGTCGTAGGCGACCCCTCCCACCAGACCTTCGTTAGTCTCTACTTCAACCCCGAAATCCTGGCGCAGACAGTCCAATACCTTCAGGGCTTCACGGATGATTTCAGGGCCGATACCATCCCCAGGCAATACAGCAATTTTTTTTGTCATGAATTTTCTTTCAAATCAGGATTGAATGGAAGCAAACAGCCACGGAGATTCCTCACGCCAGCGCGCCTCGTAACTACGGATATCCTCAGCAAATTCCAGCGTCAGGGCGATGTCGTCCAGACCCTTGAGTAACCGCTCCTTACGGGAAGGATCGATGTCGAACGGAATCTTCGTGCCATCTGGCTGGGCAATCGTCTGAGAATCCAGATCCACGGAGAGCTCATAGCCAGGACCGACCTCTTTGAATAGCCGATCGACCACATCCGGGTCGAGAACAATGGGCAGCAGACCATTCTTGAAACAGTTGTTATGGAAGATGTCGGCAAAACTGGGGGCGATAATCACCCGGATACCATAATCCGCCAATGCCCAGGGCGCGTGTTCGCGCGAGGATCCGCATCCGAAATTCTCCCGGGTCAGTAGGATCTGACCGCTGGAATACTCCGGCTGATTGAGGACGAAAGCCGGATTACGCAGCCGGTGGGTACAATCCATCTCCGGCTCTCCGCGATCGAGATAGCGCCATTCATCGAACAGGAACGGACCGAAACCGGTGCGGCGGATCGATTTGAGAAATTGTTTGGGGATGATGGCATCGGTATCCACATTGGCCCGATCCAGCGGTATCACTTGAGAAGTAATGCTTTTAAACGCTTGCATACTCAGAAATCCCTCACATCAACGAAATGACCAGCGATCGCCGCAGCGGCCGCCATGGCGGGACTGACCAAATGAGTACGTCCACCGTAACCCTGGCGCCCTTCGAAATTGCGGTTGGAGGTGGAGGCACAACGCTCCCCCGGTTCCAATCTGTCAGCGTTCATCGCCAGACACATGGAACAACCGGGATCGCGCCATTCGAAGCCCGCTTCCTCGAACACCCGGTCCAAACCTTCGGCCTCAGCCTGCTCCTTGACCGGCCCGGAACCCGGTACCACCATGGCCAGTTTAAGATTATCCGCCACCCTGCGTCCTTTGATCACCTTGGCAGCCGCACGCAGATCCTCGATTCGCGAATTGGTACAGGAACCGATAAATACCTTGTCCAAGCGGATCTCCTGAATCGGCATGCCGGGTTTCAGATCCATGTATTCCAACGCCCGTACCATCCCCTTGCGTTTGGTGGCATCGGGTTCATGAGTGGGGTCCGGCACCACACCATTAATGGGAGCGACCATTTCCGGCGATGTTCCCCAAGTCACCTGAGGTTCGATATCCCTGGCATCCAGCTCTATCACCTTGTCGAATTGTGCCTCCGGATCGCTGCGCAATGCCCGCCATGCACTGACGGCCTTATCCCACATCGCTCCTTTGGGGGCCAAGGAGCGTCCCTCGAGATAGTCGATGGTGGCAGCATCCACAGCAATCAGACCAGCGCGGGCACCGGCCTCGATGGCCATGTTGCAGATCGTCATCCGGCCCTCCACCGACAGGGCCTCGATGGCCTCACCGGCAAATTCGATGGTGTATCCGGTGCCTCCGGCAGTTCCCAGCCTACCGATGATCGCCAGCACGATATCTTTGGCAGTCACCTCTTTGCCTACATGACCGTTCACCCGGACCAACAGATTCCTGGCTTTTTTCACCCACAAGCACTGAGTGGCGAGCACGTGTTCGACTTCGGAAGTGCCAATGCCGAAAGCCAGTGCACCCAGGGCCCCATGGGTGGAGGTATGGGAATCACCACACACCAGGGTAATCCCTGGTAACGTGAACCCCTGTTCCGGCCCCACTACATGGACGATGCCCTGACGATGGTCGGCCATGGAAAACACCGGGATATCGAATTCGGCACAATTTTTCTCCAGGGTCTCCACCTGTAGGCGCGAGATGGGATCGGCGATACCGCGATCCCGATTCTTGGTCGGAACATTATGGTCTGCCACCGCCAGATTAGCCTCCGAGCGCCAGGGTCTGCGGCCTGCAAGTCTCAAACCCTCAAAGGCTTGAGGTGAGGTGACTTCGTGTACCAACTGGCGATCGATATAAATCAGAGATGTACCATCCGGCGCTGTGCGGACCACATGTGCATCCCAAATCTTGTCATATAAAGTCTTTCCCATCTTGAATCCTGATTTTCCGAACGATCGATCAAATCGATCTATTGTAAGGTGTTAATCCTGGCTCCACAATTCGACCAAAAGACAGAGGCGAAGTTGCCGCAGACTCATCCCGCATCCAGAATCTGACAGATTCGCTCGCGGATTTCCTCGACACTACCCAACCCCGGCACAGTGGAAAAGCTCACTTGCCCTTGCTGCGCCT
>CAYUPV010000086.1:0-11142 GCA_964445885.1 uncultured Methylococcales bacterium | reverse complement strand
GAACGAGAGAGTCTGAAAACCTATCAGATGCTTATGTCCGAGGTCAGCGGGCAATCAGTGCTGCTCGAAGAGTATGCACGCCGCATGATTGCGGCCGAAGAGCTGCATCTTGGTGAGGTGGACAAGATGTTGAGAAAACCAGGCTCCATCGAAACCTTTTCTCCTACACCATCCTCCTGATTCAACTGCAGATGACGAGGTGACACTATGCTGGGCGGCATCATTGCAATTGTAGTCGCAATCTGGTTCTACCGGACGGCCGAATCGGTCGGCAATCCGAATCCCCTCCAATGGGGGGTCATTGGGGTGGCAGTCTATTATGGGGTTCTCGCCGTATGGACCGTGTTCGCCAACACTCCGTTCATGGAAGAGTTCCACCACTCCAATATGACTATCGGAATCATCGTCCATTATCTGGGAATCCTTTTCGGACTGGCACTGGTTTGGTGGGTTCGGAGACGCTGGTTGCTACCCAAATGAATCGATGAAATCCTTGCCAACACCCACTGAAGAGGACGGTGATGAATGAAGAAAAGATGAATATGGAGATGCGCAAATTTCTGAAGAAATTCGGCGTGACTTCTCAGCAGAAGATCGAACATGCCATCTTCAAAGCGATCGAGGAAGGGCAAATGAAGGGTTTCGAAACCCTGAAGGTGAAAGCCACTTTGGAACTGCCTGAGCTTGGAGTCGTCCACATAGTAGAAGGAGAGATCACACTGGAATGAGCCCCCGCTCCTTACTGACCCACGGCACAATCAAACCACAAAGGCCCCTCTCTAAAAGAGGGGCATGAGCATTTCAGATCAAAAGGACGGGAGAAAAGGGTCGGAATGGATCTCTTGAATGCTCGCGCCCGCCAGGAAACACTGGCGCTGGGCGGTACGGACCATTCCAGCGTTACCACATAGGAACACCCGCCAGCCCTTGAGATCTCCCAGTATCTCCAAGGCCACACGATCCGCCCTGCCTCCTTGGATCCCCTCAGGTGCCGGTCCCCTTGAGAGACAGGGGACATAGTTGAATTGAGGGTGAGTTGCCGACAAGCGTGTCAGACACTCCTGCAGATACAATCCTTCCAGGTTTGCACTGCCGTGATAAAGGTGTACAGGACCGAAATGCCCCTGTCCTAGGGCATCCCTGACGATACCGAACAGGGGGGCCAATCCGGTCCCGGTGCCGATCAACAGTATCGGTTGCTGAGGTGAACCCGGAGTATAGAAACAGCTGCCCTGAGCCGGACCGATCTCCAGCCGGTTTCCCACCGCCAGCCTTTCGAAGATCCAACGGCTAAACATTCCCCCCGGAACCCGACGGATATGCAATTCCAGATAGCACCCGTCCGGCAAACTGGCCAGGGAGTAACTGCGGCATTGGCCCTCGTGAAACAGATTGAGGAATTGCCCGGGACGATATTCGAAACCCTGAGGCACAGACAATCGCAACCTGAGCACTTCGGGTGTCAGGCGTTCCAGGGATAGCACCTGGGTTTGGAATTTGTCCTTTCCGGGGATCTTGATCATCAGATCGTTCTGCGGCTGGCAGCGACAGGCCAGAAAGTAGTTCTGGACCCTTAAGCTGTCTTTCAGCCCGATCTGGGCCTCCTCCGGCACCTCATCTTCAGACTGGAGCAGGCAGCTCTGGCATACGCCAGCCTGGCATCCATAAGCCACTTCAACCTTGTGCCTGAGGAGGCAGTCGAGCACCGATTCATCATCCCTGAGGTGCAGAATCCTGTCTTCGATAATCAGCCGTGCCATCTCAGCGATTCAGAACGTCGTCTCTTGCGGACTCGGCGATATCGAGCACCTGCTGGATCAGTTCGGGAGCCACGTTCAGCTCTTCCAGGGTCTCGCGAAGGTCGTCCAAAACCGCATCCACATGGGAGTCATTCAGCCCACGCTCGATCAGGTGGGCGTGGCCTTCCCGCATATCCTTGCCGGTGTAACTGTTCGGGCCACCAAAGGCCATGGTCAGAAAGGCCTTCTGTTTGGCCGCCTGTCCTTCCATATCCACACCATCAAAAAACTGGTTGATACGCTCATCAGCCAGGACTTTACGATAGAAAATATCCACCGCGGCATCCACGGCTGCTTCACTACCAAGCTTCTCATACAGGGACTGGGTCATGAATACATCTCCTGAGTGTTAAAATTGATCTTGCTTGCCCTGTGTAGGCAAATTCGAGAGATGTATTTTAAATACATCTTATAGAAAAGCAAGTTCACGCCGGAGATCCGATGCAACTGACCACTTTCACCGACTATGCCTTCCGGCTGCTGATCTATCTGGCCCTGGAACCGGATCGCATGGCCACTATTTCGGAGATCGCCAACTATTTCGGTATCTCCCGCCATCATCTGGTCAAAGTAGCCCACCAGCTGGGACGGGGCGGCTTCATCACCACCTTCCGAGGCAAAGGAGGGGGGCTGCAACTGGCACGCAAACCCGATGAACTCAATCTGGGGGAAATCGTGCGCTGGATGGAACCGGGGCTCTCCCTGGTGGAATGCCAACACCAAGGAAAGGAGGGAAGATGCCGCGCCGCACCCAGTTGCCACCTCAATAGCATTCTGGATGAGGCACTGGTTGCTTTTCTCGCCACCCTGGACCATTACTCTCTGTCAGACGCAATTCCACCGAGAACCGGAAAGCCGATCTGGAACAGCGTCATTACCCCTGACGAACCCTGAAACTTGTACGCCGGACAGGGGAGGCGTAGGCTATTGGAAAGTCCGAGGTTAACGGAGGATCAATGAGACTGCAATGGCTGGTGTTCATCCTTTTTCTATGCCTGCCGTCCGTACTGTTGTCAGCCCCCATGGAGAGGAATGCTGTGGAACTGGAAATCGAGGGTGCCATCGGTCCTGCCACCGCAGACTACATCAAACGGTCCTTCTCCCAGATTAGTGAATCAGGTGCACACCTGATCATCCTGCGCATCGATACCCCGGGAGGGTTGGACGTTTCGATGCGCGAGATCATCAAACAGATCATCGCCTCCCCGGTCCCGGTGGTGGCCTACGTCGCCCCCAGTGGGGCCAGAGCCGCGAGCGCCGGCACCTATATCGTCTACGCTTCGCATGTGGCCGCCATGGCACAGGCCACCAGTATCGGCGCCGCCACACCGGTGCAACTGGCAGGGCCCGCCTCCCCTCCTTCTCCTCCGGGGAAGCACAAGGATGAAAAGGACAAGCAAGCCACCAAAGCACCTGGAAGCACCATGGAACGCAAGATGGTCAATGATGCGGTGGCCTATATCAAGGGACTGGCCAGAATGCGCGGTCGCAATGCCGAATGGGCGGAGAAGGCGGTACGCGAGGCCGCCACTCTCACCGCCCAGGAAGCCCTGAAAATGAAGGTGATCGACTTGATCGCCACCGACGTCGGCGACCTGTTGCGGCAACTGGATGGACGCAAGGTGAGAGTGCTGGGCCAGGAGATCGTGCTGGATACCGCAGGCCTGGTGCTGCAACGAATGCAACCAGACTGGCGCAGCCGTCTGCTGGCGGTCCTTACCGATCCCAACATCGCCTACATCCTGATGCTGCTCGGCATCTACGGCCTGATCTTCGAGTTCTCCAATCCTGGGGCCATCGTTCCCGGGGTGTTGGGAAGCATCTGCCTGCTGATGGCGCTGTTCGCGTTCCAGGTGCTGCCCATCAACTATGCCGGTCTGGCGCTGATTCTGCTCGGCGTCGCCCTGATGGTAGCCGAGGCCTTCGTGCCCAGCTTTGGTATCCTGGGCATCGGTGGGATCGCGGCCTTTACTCTGGGCTCGATCATGTTGACCGATACCGGCGTCCCGGGTTTCGGCATCCACCTGGAACTGATCCTGGGTTTCGCCATCACTTCGGCGCTGCTGTTCATCCTGGGTCTGGGCATGATCATCAAAGCCTGGCGTAAGCCCGTGGCCAGCGGCGCCGAAGAACTGCTGCACGGCACCGCCGTGGCATTGGAGGATTTCGAGCGGGA
Source organism: uncultured Methylococcales bacterium (assembly GCA_964445885.1). Taxonomy (GTDB): domain Bacteria; phylum Pseudomonadota; class Gammaproteobacteria; order Methylococcales; family Methylothermaceae; genus Methylohalobius. The sequence goes on along the minus strand of CAYUPV010000086.1, from coordinate 7,167 downwards.
GGGCTGGGTACGCCTGCACAGCGAGCGCTGGCGTGCGATCACAGATCACCCGGTGCGGCGGGGGGATCGCCTAAGAGTGACCGCCGTCGATGGTCTGACCGCTCACGTCACCCCATATAGGGAGGAAACCTTATGAATGCATTGATCGTCGTCATCGTCCTGCTGCTCCTGTTCCTGCTCAGCGCCATCCGCATCCTGTGGGAATATGAGCGCGGAGTGATCTTTCTGCTCGGACGCTTCTACAAGGTCAAAGGGCCCGGGATCATCATCCTGATCCCCTTCATCCAACGTATGATGCGAGTGGACATGCGTACCGTGGTCATGGACGTCCCCCGCCAGGACGTGATCTCGCGCGACAACGTCTCGGTGAAAGTGGACGCAGTCGTCTATTTCCGTGTCGTCGCTCCCGACAAAGCCATCATTCAGGTGGAGAACTATTATGACGCCACCAGCATGCTGGCCCAGACCACTCTGCGCTCGGTGCTGGGACAGCATGAACTCGATGAGATGCTGGCCGAGAGGGAGAAACTCAACATCGATGTGCAGGCCATTCTCGATTCCCAGACCGATATCTGGGGCATCAAGGTCAGCAACGTGGAGATCAAACGGGTGGATCTTGACGAAAGTATGATCCGCGCCATTGCCAAGCAGGCGGAGGCGGAACGGGAACGGCGCGCCAAGATCATCCACGCCGAGGGCGAAATGCAGGCGGCGGAAAAACTGCTGGAAGCTGCGCGAACCCTTTCGAAACAACGTCAGGCCATCCTGTTGCGCTATCTGCAGACCCTGATCGAGATTGCCGGAGACAAATCCAATACGATTGTCTTTCCACTGCCTATCGAGATGCTCAATCTGATCGACAAGTCGCTGAGATCCAAGGAGTAATGATTGCGCTATTGCAGCGGGTCACCGAAGCCAGGGTGACAGTGGCAGGACAGGTCATAGGCGAGATTGGCACCGGACTTTTAGTGCTGGTGGCGGTGCAAAAGGGCGATGATGAAACCCATGCCCGGCGCATGGGCGAACAGCTGTTGCGCTATCGGGTCTTCGCCGACAGGCAGGGCAAAATGAATCTCAGTGTCACCGACATCGAAGGTGGCCTTCTACTGGTGCCGCAATTCACCCTTGCCGCAGACACCCGCAAAGGGTCACGTCCCAGCTTCACCCCTGCCGCCGATCCAGAGACCGGTCAACGCCTGTTCGACCATATGGTCGCCACGATCCGGCAACACACGCCTAAAGTCACCACTGGTCAGTTTGGCGCCGATATGAAGGTGAGTTTAATCAATGATGGACCGGTGACCTTCATTCTCAAGGCAGGAAACTGACACCATGGAGAAGGGCCCTAACTGGACCAGGCGATTTCAGGGCCTGTGACCAGGAATCACAGGAGTCCGGCCCGGTTCAGCGACTCTAAAGCTTGACCCCGAATCCCGGTAGGCGGGCCTGAACGGCCCGCCGATATGTCATCACTCTGGACGCACAACCACCTTGACGGTAGCGATCACATCCGGATGCAGTTGCAGTTCGATTTCATACTCACCGGTATGACGCAGAGGCCCCTCGGGCAACCGGACCTCTTGGCGGTTGACGGGGACACCTGCTTCGGTCACCGCGTCAACGATGTTCTGAGTGCCGACCGAGCCGTAGAGCTTGCCTTCCGGACCGGCCTTCTGGGTGATGATCACTTCCAATTGCCCCAGTTTGCCAGCCCTTTCCTGGGCCACAACCATCACTTCGCCGGCTTTCTTTTCAAGTTCGGCGCGCTGTTTTTCAAATTCGGCGATACGACCGGCCGTCGCTCTGACTGCTTTTCCCTGGGGAATCAAAAAATTACGGGCGTAACCCGGTTTCACCTCAACACGCTCCCCCAGATCACCCAGATTGGATATTTTTTCTAACAGAATCACTTGCATACGTCTTTACCTCAAAGTTAAACAGGTTTGTCCAGCGGGACAAAGCGGGCCCGCCAATCGAACCAGGTATCCAAAAACCCTACCAAAGCAATGGGCAGGAAAACGTGCGGTATGAAAAGCATCAGAAAATACATGCCGTACAACCACCACTTCTGTCCCCTGGCAGTCAAAATTGCGTGAAGGATGGCCGTTCCCAAGGCCACGTAGAGCACGAACAGCACCAGCAGTCCATTGACCAGACCCTCTTGCCATTGCCCCCCGAACACCAGGGCCACCGCAGTCAGGGCCAAAGTGAAATATGCCAGGGGAGAATGCAGACGCAGCCCCAGGAATTCTTCCCGGAAGCCACCCGGGTTGTACAAGACCGCCTGCCACCAGCGGGCCCACAACAGACTCAATACCAGGCTGGACACCATTCCCGCTGCCATGACCCCTGTCATATAACGGGCGACGACCTGGATCTGTGCCTGCAGGCTTTGCGGATCGAGACCTGCCTGGGACCACAAGTGCCCAAATAGCAACTGCATCCTGTCAAACCAGAAACCCGCAGGATCGGGATGGACCGAATAGGCCAACAAGACCGCCGCCACTCCCAGGCAGGTCATCAGTTCCAGAGTCAGCCCCAGATCCCGGCTCTGCCGCAACAGCAGCGCAACTGCCCACATCGGCAGCCACAAAATCAGCCCATAGAGAGCGGGGAACACGAAATTCCCCAACACGATGGCACCCAGGAGTCCCGCCGCCAACGCGGCGGCAAGCAGGGCATTGAGCCCCTCGCGCCATCCCATACGCAAGGTCATCAGCGCCACCACGGCTGCCGAAAGCAGGCTCAGGGGAGGCAGCAACAGGGCCAGCATGAGGCTGGTCGCCGCGACGGCGATAGCCTGCATGCGCCCCTGCATGATAAAGGCGGCGAGAAATCGCATGGGATGGCGGGATAGTGTTATTTATGTGCGTCGCAATAAGGCAGCAATGCCAGATAGCGGGCACGCTTGATCGCCGTGCCCAACTGCCTTTGATATTTGGCGCTGGTCCCGGTAATGCGGCTGGGTACGATCTTGCCGGTCTCGGAGATGTATTCTTTCAGCATGTCGAGATCCTTGTAATCGATCTCCTTGATCCCTTCCGCGGTGAAACGGCAGTATTTCCGTCTTCTGATGTATCTTGCCATGATTGTCCTCTGTGTACTTGGATGAATTGATTCAGGATGCCGGGGGCTCTTCCGCGGCAGGCTCCACGACTTTCTCCTCTGAGCTTACCGCCTCTGCCACCTCGGGTTCGGGCCTGGCTTCAGCTTCGGGCATCGCCCTTCTTTCCGATTCCATTTCCTTGGCCATGGGAGAAGGCTCGGTGATGGCCTCGCCCTGACGTATGATCAATTCACGCAGGATGGCATCATTGAAACGGAAATGACTTTCCAGTTCCTCGATGGTCTCCTGGCTGCACTCGATATTCAGTAACAGATAGTGTGCCTTGTGAAGTTTCTGAATCGAATAAGCAAGCTGGCGCCGACCCCAATCTTCGAGCCGATGGATCTTGCCACCCTTGTCTTCGATCATGGCACGGTACCGCTCGATCATGGCTGGCACCTGGGGACTTTGATCCGGATGAATCAAAAAAACGATTTCGTAGTGTCGCATATGAGCTCCTTACGGTTTGAAACAGCTTTCTACACAGGTAGTAAAGCAAGGAGCGAATAGATACATTCGCCATAGAAACGGTCAATTGTACCTATATTCAATCCACATCTCAATTTCAATACCGGCAGGCTCCCTGATAGATGACCGTTTCCCGCCGGGCCTGAAAACGGCATTCACAGCCATGAGGAATCAGATAGGATTGACCACGCCGAAGCCGAATCCGCTTATTCTCCCAACACACTTTCAATTCACCATCAAGCACAATACCCAAGCGCAGAGGACCGGAAGAAAGAAAAGAGTGGCTTTCATCAAGCTGCAGCCGACTGAGAAGAAATTCCTCCACCGGAACGTCATAGACGGCTTCTGCCCCCCACCGTTTAGGTAGCAGTACCTGCGCCTTATGGCCTTGAAACTTCAGGATCTCCAACAAAGCCGCAACATCCACGTGCTTAGGCGTCAGACCACCCCGCAATACATTGTTGGAGTTAGCCATGATCTCGACCCCCACCCCCTCAAGATAGGCGTGCAGCTCCCCCGCCTCCTGAAAGATCGCCTCCCCTGGCTGGAGACATAGGAAATTCAGCATGAAGATGGAGAACAGACCGCGATCATGATGCCCCCCCTGGGAATAAAGATCATCGGCCAGCAGCAGCCAGTACTCGCGCTGGTTTTTGGTGAACCCCCTCCGCTTGCGCAAACGCTCCAGTACCGGTACCAGCAAAACATCCACTTCTTCCTGGGGAAGCGTCATCAGATAGCGGTAGAAATCACGAAATCCCTGGCGGCGAAAGCTGGCCAGCATATCATTCCATTCGGGGAACGCTGCCAACGCCGCTTCGATCTCCGATTCCGGCCGGAACCCCTTGAGGGCATAGAATGGGGTCAAAGCGCAAAGAAGCTCGGGTTTGTGGTGTCTATCCCGATAATTCCTGGCAAGGGAATCCAGGGGAATCCCCTGCTTGTCCTCGCGGGCATAACCCTCCTCTGCTTGTTGTTGGTCGGGATGGACCTGAATAGACAAGGGACGGGCCGCGGCCAGGATCTTCATCAGAAAAGGCAGCTGGCCTCGATATTCCGCCATGGCCCTGATACCCAGCAAAGTCTCGGGGATCTCCTCAAGCAGGTGATCCAGACCCACCTTGATTCCATCGATCACCGCCTCTGCTGGCAGATCGGGGTGGGCACCGATCCACAGTTCGGCATAGGGCTTTCGATCCGGATTGTCTATCCCCAGCAGGCGCGGGATGTATTCGGGATCCCCCCAGGCATAGAACTGCACCCCGCAAAACAGCGGAACCGGCCTCGGATTCCCTTCAAGAGAATTAATGGCCTTTTCGATACGCCCCAAATCCAGGTTTGCAACCATCCTGACACGCCTTGAACAAATCCAATAGACATCATATTAGACCAGGTGCCGGCTTCCTTCATCCTAAAATGGAGAGTTTAAGCCTTTCAAGACATCATCCTACTTGCATTTTGAGTTTTTTCCCTTAGAATGTTGCTCCTTTCACGTCGGGCCGTTAGCTCAGTTGGTAGAGCACCGCACTTTTAATGCGATGGTCGCTGGTTCGAATCCAGCACGGCCCATCATTCATTTCAGTCACTTAGGTCTGTTCCGAAAACTCCTACCCTTGGTAGCGTGTCCGGATCGTGCCTTCTCCTCCGGTTGCAAAAACGGGCTGACTTCCCCGTAGGGCAGCTTAACCGCCCATTTTCTGGCCCGAGTGATCGCCACGTATAGCAAGGCACGTTCTTCCAGTTCCGCCTGTCGCCGTTCGATCGCATCCCCTTTGTTATTAACCGCAAGCTCCACGGGGTCGATGCCCTTCTGGGCGGGATTGAGGGCGACGAGGACCGGGATCTCGCCGCCACCGTGCAGGAGCAGGCCGTGGGGTTAGAAAGGGTAGCCGAATACACCGGTCACCTGGCGGAAGAGTCTTCTCTGAAGGCGGATCCGCCCTTAGACGCTACGCTCGCGCCGCAGCCGTTCGCGCAGGGTGAAGTAGCTGCGGGCCAGTTGCCGCAGCCGGGTGTAGGGGGCGCGCCAGGCTTCCCCCTCCTCCCTGGCCCGGGACTCGCGCTCGGCCCAGGCCTGCAGGGTGGCCCTGATATCCCACTGGAAAACTTCGCTGGGGTAGTGGTGGCTGTAGAATTCGTTCTCGATGTGGATGCCGAGGTAAGTGGCGGCGGTGTCGGTGATAACCATGGCGGGTTGTGGTATTTTTTGAAGTTTTCCGTAACTATGCCACTTTCCTGATCACCACTTCCATCCGGATCTCATCGTAGGGAACAGTCAACCCCTCCCCCGTTTCCTCTATTAGGCCGTATTCTTTCAATACTTTCACGTCTTTCTGCAGATTGCCGGCATCCATGGCCAATTCCCTGGCCAGGGCACGAAGTCTCATGGGACCGTACTTCTGCAGGTACTGCAGGATCCGCCAGCGCCTGGGATTGAGCACCTTGTGGAGCAGATCCAGACTGGCGAAACTCAGAAACTCCCCCTGGGGTTGGCCAGCCATCGCCGCCTTGAAACGGCGGCCGGCAGTTTCCCTGTCACTGATTTGTATTGTCAAGGTATTCATCGACCAACCTCCAAAAGTCCTCCAGCAGCCGGTCCAGGGATTCGAAATCGTATCCGAACTCCCGCTGTCTCTGTGGTAATGATCACCCTTGCCGGCCTCATTGTCGAAACGCAGCACACACCGGTGATTGACTACACAGGCAAGACGAAACTTGTATTCGTGATCGCTGCCGAGGACACGGCTCGGTACGCGCCAGACGACCATTTCCACAAACGCCTCTTCGCCGATGACGATGCGCTCTCGCAAAAGCAGATCGGCCTTCATGTTGTGAACTTTAACAACACATCATGAAATGATCAACTGGCAAAGAATATACCTTTCCGGCCCGCATCCCCAGGCCGATCACAATTGGGTTGGGTAGAGCGAAACGAACCCCCGACAAAACGGCAACCATTCCAGGGCGGGTTTCGGCTGCGTCTCTACCCACCCTACGGTTTTTTGGCTAATCGCTACGTCGAAAGGTAGCATAGGGCAACGAGGCTAAATTCGTCACAGTAACGCTTCCAGCCCCTTGCGCTCAATCAGGTTGAGCAGTTTCAACGAAGGGCCACTGGGTTTCTTGGCTCCGATCTCCCACTTCTGCACCGTGGAGACGCTGGTATTCAGTATCGCTGCGAATACCGCCTGGCTCACCCGGGCTTTCTCCCGCAACGCCTTGATGCGCTCCGGAGGTATTTCCTCGATATCCAGGTGACACAGAGCGTTGTACTCACGCATGCGGCGCTTGCTGATCAGGCCGGCTCCACGCAATCCCCGGGCCGTTTCATGGATTTCATCCAGAAGCCGGTTTTTGTGCGGTGTCTTGGTCATGGTTCGTCACCTTGGTGATAATTCCGGCATTCATGGCGCTCTCCAATTGCCGGTCATCGTATGAAAGCAGATCCTTTGCGATTTCCTGGAGCGCCTTCAATTCGTCCTGGTTGATATTGGCCTGCTCATTCTTGGCAAACCCATAGAGGAAAAACCAGCGATCATGCAATCGTGTGGCAACGAGGGTTCGCACTCCGCCACGTTTCACACGTCCCGGCA
>CAYUPV010000085.1:0-11256 GCA_964445885.1 uncultured Methylococcales bacterium | reverse complement strand
AGTCTCGCGGAACTTGCCGGGCACAATACTGGGTTGCAGGATGCGCACCGGCAGGGCGCGGTCTGGTGACAGATAGGCGATCCGTGTCGTGCGCGCCGCCGGGGTGCCGGTGGCTTCAGCGATGGCGATGCGCTGCTGGAAGGCATTGTAGGCATAAGTGGTGGTCCGGCCTTCCGGATCGGTGCTACGGATGAGGTTGTTGCGGGCATCATAGACCCGGTGGATGCCCTTGCGGTCGTCCTGCTGAATCCGGCTGATCAGGTGTTTGATGCCCAGGTTTTCGGCGAAGGTCAGCTCCTCCACCGTGCCAATGGCATCGGTGACCGTGGTCTGGGTGGCAACTGTCGTAACAGAGTTCGAAGTGTTCCTGAGCCTGGGAGTTGCTGGTCACGGCATGTTCGGTAAGGATGGCCTGGCCTGAAGCGTTATAGGCGAAACGGGCATAGTGGTCGCCGTTTTCATCGGTGATGCCGGTCAGGGCGTAACCGCTGCCATCCCGGGTCAACTGTAGGTGGCTGTCGGCATCGCCCTGCCAGGTGCCGTTGACCCGGTGGAAGGATTCCGCCCGGCCGTCAGACTGGTGGACCACCACTTGCGAGGGGGACACCTGAAGGGAAGGCGCAAACCGATGGGTCCAGCCATAACCCAGCCCCTGGTCGACATGACCCAACTGGCTGTTGTAATGACGCACGAAGGAAAGCCCGGTCGCGGCACCGGAATAATCGATCTCCCGTTGATATTTGTTGCCGGTGGCCGGGTTGCAGGGGTTGCCGATGCATTCGGAGGGTCGGCCAAGGTTCTTTGGGTAACTCACCACGTTTCCAGGGCATATTCCTTTGACTGGAATTTCCCCGGTTGGACAATAAAAATCCGCTCTACATGTAAATCCGCCGCTACAGGAGGTGGAGGAACAATGGATGATCAGGTTTTGGCCAGGATAACTACAGATGGACGGCACAAGGTACATATCGGCGTGTCCCGGCCATGCATTATGCCAGTCATTAATTCGGTCCATACCGCTGGGAGGCATTGAAAGCCTCCCTTGTGCATAGCCATAGTCATGCCAGCCTTAAATATGGGCAGGATAGGTTGCGTGACAGCTTGGTGTGAACGCCCAAAAACAGCATATGGATATCATTGAACAACTGAATTTTCTTAATGGATCCATGGTTGTTATCGAGAGCCGTCAAAGCACTCTTTGGTTGTTAGTTTGAGTTTTGCATGGATTGTCCGGAATGGCTCAGCGCATCCGACACAAGCTTTCATGAGTATGAAAAACAACGCCCGATGCGCTGACGTTTATCGGACCTGCGATCTTTTTAGGGAAAGCATCAGATTGGACTTATAGCAGGAGGGGGTGCCCGGTTTTCAAACCCGCTTCACAGAATCGGAAAAACGATGAGTCGATATCCGCCAGAATTGAACCTATTGATAGTTTGATCACAGAATAAGGGGGGAAGGTGTATCAGGACTGGCTGTTGTCCTTGCCCAAAGGCTTCGGAAAAGGGCGCATTTGGCGGTAGATGAGAGAACTGAAGTTTCAGCTCGGCAGTCCCGGCTTGATACCCCGCAAAGCATGTTGGCAGCGGTTGTGGCAACCCAAGTTCGACAGTTACGGACATAAGTATTTGATATTGTTGATCACGATTTCAAGAAATTGCACTACAAGGCGCCAATCTCGGGTTTTTTCGCCTCCAGGATTTTGAATAAATCGAGTTGTTCAGTGTCCATTTTGGTCAGCCCCTGGTATGTTCGGTAACCGATCTGCACCTGGTGAAGCTGGATGGCCTGGAGCTTCTCCAGGGCCCTTTCGACGCTATATGAGCTGTTGTGTTGCTTAAGCCGCATCCGCATGACCCGATGGATTACCAGGGCCAGGAAGCAGATCAGGGCGTGGGCACGGATTCGGTCCGGTTTGTAGTGAAAGACCGGGGCGATCTCGATGTCCTGCTTGAGGACTCGGAAGCCCCGTTCGATATCGGCCAGGGCCTTGTAGCGGGCAACGATGTCCTCGGCCTGGAAATCCTTGACATTGGTAATCAGGACCAACTTGCCATCGAGGCTTTCGGCCTGTTTCAAGGCGTCTTCGTTGACACGGAAGGTAAACCGGCCGCTGTCGAGTTCCGCCTGGATGAACCAGCTGAAATGGGCCTCATGAACAGCGCGGCTGAAGCGGCTGTAGGCACCCTGGTCACTGGCCCTTCGGCCTCGATCGGTCTGGCCTTCATCTTGGCATCGAGCTTTTGGGCCAGGCGGTCACCCAGCTGGACCAGTTCATCGAGTTTCTGCTTGCGGCGGTCGGTTTGGAGTTTTGCCATCTCGGGATTGTGGGCTACCACAGGCGGCGGTTCTCCCAGCTCCCTTCACGAACGCTTTCACTCTGTCCGGCAAAGTCCATGGCATCGATCCATTGGCCGAAATCCCGGTACCGGCTGGCGGGTACCGCCAGGATGTATTCCGGTTGGCGTCCGCCTTCGAGAGTCAGCTTTTCCACTTCGGCCAGATTGTCCAGACTCAATAGGCCCCGGTCGGCCACCACGATCACCCGCGCAATGGGATACAGCGCCAGACAGCGTTTGAGCATCGGCAACAAGGTCCTGACCCCGGCGACATTGCCCTCGAACAACTCGAAGTCCAGGGGCAGGCCGTCGGCGGTCTGGATCAAGCCCAGCACACACTGGCGCGCTGGGCCTTTCAGCTCCTTGCTGAGGCCATACTGTCTCAGATCGTCCTCCACCTTGCCTTCCCCCTGAATCCGGATCGTGGTCAGGTCATAGAACACCACCGACAGCTCCTGGTCCAGCAACGGCAACAGCCGCTTGCCCAAAGCCTTGCGAATCACCTCCCGCTTGGCCATCAACGCATCCATGGCCCTCAGTAGATGTTGATGGGTGATCCTGGAAGTATCGATGCCCGGCACCACCACCTGCTGAAGCCAGCGTAACAATCCCAGCTTGCTTTCGGGATCGCACAACCTGTTGAACACCATCAATCGGACCGCCGCCTCCGCATCGAACACCCGCCGGCCGGAGCGCAGGGCATGACGGAGCATCGGTCCCAGCCCCAAAGTCTCCCATAATTCCGTCAACAACCAAGTTGGCCCCACCTCCAGGGCGTGCTGGAACTGGGGGGAGACCTTCTCATCTTCCTCGGGAGCCGTATCGCTGGTGAAGCGCCTCAAGCTATTGATCAGGCTCTGGATCTGTTTTTCGTCCAGTTCATCCAGGCGGCCCAGCTGGGCAATGTGGCGTTGGCGTACCCGGCCGTTTTCGTCCCGATAGGACTCGACCAAGCGCAGGTATTTTCGGCCGCCGGAGTTAGTAACGCGGATATACATGGCATGACATTATATGGACATATATAAAGCATGCAGATATCTATATGGAATATACGTGGCACTACAGGAATAAGCACAATAAAAGCGCTGCAGAGCGCATGAATCCGTGCGTCGATCAGTTTAGATTAGGGGGTAACTGTCGAAGTTGGGGGGTCACGGCGGTCGGCGAAATTTACCCACGCTTTGACCTTCTCGGGTGTCTTTGGCGGACTTTGATTGTTTTCGATGGCTTTCACCTTGACATATGGTAATCCCAACGGTGAGCCGATGGTGATGAAATGGTCGATGAAAACGGAGGGTTCGTTTTGAAGTTGTTGCAGAACATCGTAGGCGATGATCGTGCCCATGGAATGGGCGACGACAATAATGCGGCAGTGCTTGTGGGCGAGAATCGGTTCTCTCAGTTTTGATTGCAACTGTGATTTGATGTGTTGATCTTCATAGTAGCGGGATAGATCCTGCAGTTTCAGTCGCAGGACTTCCTCTGCTATCTTGTTGATTCCGTATTCCTGTCGCCAATGATCGATGATGTCGTCGATACTGCTGCCGGCCAGTGCTCTCAAGCGGTCCCACCAGCTGTTGCGATACCGTCTGAGGCTGCCGGGGGAGGCTTCGTGGTAGGGTTCTTATTCGGGAGCTGGATGGCCACACTGGGCTCAATCGAAGACCTCATCGCCTGTGGGCTCGATATGGGGGACGCGATTCATTTCCTGACGGAAGTTGGATAATTTGTGGTACATCCTCAAGCGGGCACGGTTTTGATTGCCCAGAGGTTTGTGATCCGGCAGGCAGTGCCAGGGGTTCATCTTCAAATTTTTGGTGAATTCGAATTGTGCCTCGGAGTCGAACTTCTGTTTCGGGATGTGGACCGTGGCCACCGGAATGAAGGGTGAAATCGATTCGGACCAGCGCACGGCGTTGTTTTCGATCGGCATCAGATGCGGGTCGGTCTGTATTTGAATCATCATTTCGAATTCGACGTCCTTTTCTTTCAAGGTCTTGATCATGTTCTCCCGCAGATAGTTGAAGGGTACGTTGCCGAAGGGGAGCCCCGGGATATGGGTCTCGACATCCTTGGTCTTGGGCACGAAAGAATATTGCATGGCCTGCCCCTCTCCGAGCAGATAAGGCACGCAGCTCCAATAGCGCTGACCGAGCGGGTTGTACTGGGTCTCGTTCCAGAGGCTCTGCATGAGAAAGTCGAGCAGGTGGGGGTCTTTGGGATTCAGGAAGTAGAACACCGGCATATCGATCAGGCTCCAGTATTGCAGCTTGGCGTTTTCCCGGGTGTTTGGGGTGACGAAGGTGGGAGTGACGATGGTGATGAAATCCTGGGTGTGTTTCTCCTCGTCCATGAGTTTCACGCCGGGGACGCCCATTACCTTGACCGCCATACTCATGAAGCCCACATCCTCGATATCGGCGGGGACATCCGGACCGGGCCCTGAAAAGCGCACCCAGGCAGGATAACTTTTTGGAGCGGCGAAGATCCCCTTGCGGACATGATCGGGCAGGTTGTCATGAATAGTGAAGGTGGCGCGAACCAGCCCGTGGGTTTTGGTGTTTCCGCCGCGTTCGTACTTGCCGGGTTTGAAATGGCCGCGCATCTGGTCGGCCATGAGGTCGATGATATCGTCCAGCTTTTGCTCCTCGTCCGGATCAATTTTTTCCTCGGCCAGCAGCAGGCCTTCGTTCTTGCGCTTTCTGTTGATGAGATATTGAAACAGCCTTGCCGAAGGTTCACGAAACAGCTTATTCCATCCCGGACGGAACCAGGGCTCCAGCCGGCGTTCGATATGCAGCAGCTTGATCAGGAGTTGGTGGAGAAATTTCAGGATTCGGTATCTCAGTGTTCCAGGCCTAAGGTTCATGAGGGATCACCATTGTCTGAAAGCGGGGTGGATGCCAGATACTTCAAGGCCCGAAGTCCTGGCATAAAGAAATAACCCCCACCCCGTACGGTAATGAATTGGGGCAGGTGGCAGGTGATTTGTCTGGGACCAGCCGGAACGGTTTGAGAGAATTGGTCGGTACTCTCGCCGCTCATCAATGGTTGCCGGTTGCCCAACAGGGGGTCTTGCTGATTCTGGACGCCATTGAACTTGCTGTTCATCGACCAGGCATTTTGGATGAATTCGAACTGACGACCTATGTTGGCCATCAGGCAAATAAATTGCAGGCCGCGTTCTTCGGCAGAGGCATCAGTTTGGACGGCCTCTTCCGGTGAGAGGGGAGGCCCATAGGTTCGTCCCCGCCGCAGGATACGATGGAAACGGGCCGAGGCGACCAGATCGTCTTCCGCTCCCTGGGCAAAGCCGAATATCTTTTTCAAACGATCGATAAGTCCGTTGTTGCCGCCGGACATTTGATCACCGGTCCGCGGATTGGCTCGACGTATATGGGCGCCAACAGGGCAATGTAGGCCCTTGGGATCGTGGTCATAGGTAAAGCGGTTGTCAGTGCTGTTTGCTCGGATACCGGGGATGACAGGTTGCTTTTCCTCGATCAGGGGAGTGCCGTCGCGTTGTCTGCCTACCAACTTGGCGGCGAGCTTTTCACCTTCTTCCAGGCTCCCCGTCGCTTGGTGCATAAATCTCCAGAAGCCCGGCACGTCCTGCTCCAATTGACGAATGACCAGATAAGTTCCGTTGCGGCCAAGGTCCTTGAATGTCGGTTGGTCCTTAGCTGGGGGAAGTTCTGCGGCGAGTGGATCAACGTTGGGATCGATCAGTGGACGGGTGGTATAGAGGCCGTATTCATTGGGATACCCCAGTACCAATTCACCGATGGCGAGCAGATTGGAATAGTGGTTGCGGTCGTGCTCATCGGTGCTTTGGCATTGCTGCCAATCGATTTTCGGTTGGCTGATACCATCCAGAAATCCGAAGGGCTCCTGCCGCCCAATGTGAAAGGTGGGTAATTGATGCACCCGTTGGAAGCCTTTTGAGAAATCTTCATCTTCCAAAGTATTGCGCCAACTTACGATTTTTCCTTTGCGGGCATAGAGCAGCAACAATACATGGGGCACTTTTTCACTTTCACCCCCCCAGGTCCAGTACTGGGGTGCGTTGTCACCGACATCGCCCAAGCGGCGGGAACGGTTGAGATCGCCCGCCATGCCGGTGATGAACTCATCTGAAAATTGATCGATCACCTGTTCGCCCAGCCCTAGCATGCGCAGGCCCGCTACTGAAAAAGCGATCTGTAAAGCCGTGTCTCGTTTGGATTTGACTGCATTAGTAATAGGCGCGCGGCTCAGCCAACGTTTGGCGGCATGTCCGTCGGCGATGTTCAGCAACAGGAAGCAGGCCTCGGTCAAGTGGCCATGGCCGAAATGGATCAGCGCCTGCAGATCGTCAAATTCGAACTCATTTGCGGTGTTCATTATCTTTCCCATGCTCATATCAGACTCAGCCATGCACGCAGTTCGTCATTGTCGGCAGGGCGAGCTTCCACCCCTTGGCGAATGCGGCTGTTTCGCCATAAGTCCTGGGCGGTCAGATCCGGATAAGCCTTGTACCAGACTTCCGAGGGCAGCTGGTGTCGTCTCAGGGTGTATTTGTAGACCTGCTCGCGCTTGGCGCCTTCCTTGATCAGCCAGCGGGTGGTGGGGTAACCGACCCCGTTGCTGAACACCAGATTCAGACCCCAGGCGACCTTGTTGATGAAATCATCCATATAGGCTTCCTGGCTGCCGTCGTAATTGCTGGCGAAGTAGATCCTCCTGTCATTGTCCATCAGCACCCAGCGGGCGAAGTGAATGGTCTTGACCCGGGTGAGGAAGCCGTGGTTGTAGACGTGTCTGGCAGCATAGTTGAGTAACAGCAGGGCGAATTTGAGCAGACAGAGTCGGAACAGCCCCGGCTTCACGTCGCCGAACACGTTGAACTGATTGGTGACGTCGAGATCCTCCTGTTCCGCAAGCCGCCGGTTGTGATCGCGCTCGGGGCGGATGAAGATTTCAGGATCGGTTTTCTCCAGCATCCTCAGTCTGAGGGCGAGTAAGGGGGCGGCGAGGAGTAACAAAGGCGATGCCAACAGCAGGCCGAGGGGAACACCGATCTTGTGTGCCAGATTGGCGATTTTCCACTCCCTGGGTGTGGGTTCGGGAGGTGTCAGGGAGAGTCGGCCTGCCTGTTTTTCGAATTCCACGTGTGATAACAGTTTCTGTCGCAGGGTCCGGATGTTGTCCCGGCTGATGTCGTCGACGATCTCCGCAAGTCGTTTCGCCAGGCTTTCGTGTAAGGCCTGCTCTTCGTGGATCTGCCTGACGGTGCGTCCGAGCCAGTTGATGTAATTGGCTTTCGGCTCGATGTTGCGCTGCTTCATCCATTCCAGCAGATCCGTTTGTGCTTGCGGGGCATTTTCGCAATGGGCAAAGATCCGCCTGAGTCCGTCGCCTGCCTGCTCTGCCAGTTTCGTCAGCATGGAATCACGATCCCCGTCGAAATCCCCCAGGAACACCAGGGTGGGTTGCCAGGGATAAGGGGTGATGCCGAACAATCTGAGATCGTCGGAAGTCCGTGCTTCGAGAGTGGTGAAGCGGGCGACATGCAGGTTGTCGAAGCGTCCGAAAGGCACCAGGGCATTGCCGGGATCGGCATGGCCGGGGGCATGATTCATGCTGGCCAGCAGGGTGTGAAGCGCCTCGAGCTGCCCCTCTCGAACGGACGCTGTGATCATGAAGGTGGACTGGGGAGTCATGGGTTCGGTCTCCTGTCAGGGTTCACCGGCTGCGGACGAGGGCGAAATTGAATACCGGCCGATTCCCCCACCACACTTTGCCCAGATAGACGCCCGGTTCGACCTCCCGGATTTCATCGCGGATCTTCTGGGCCACGAAAGAGGTTCTGGAGTAATCGAGGACGATGGTTTCCTTGCCGTCCACCCAGCTGATCCCCCGGTAGACCTTGGCGATGATGTAGGTCAGGCTGAGTGGGGTGATCTTGTTGTAGAGGATCCCCTTCTGCCCGCTGGGGCAGAAGATGTCGAACACCTTCCCCTGCCACAGCCACATCCTTGCCACTGCCGCCACGCTTTGCGAGAGCAGGGACCCTGCCAGAATGGCGGTGCCCTCGGTATCGCCTTTCGGGATCTCGCCAGGCAGCGCATTGCAGTAGATCTCGTCCAGTTCATTCATGGATTTCTTCAGCCAGGTTTGTACGGTTGGATTCATGGTGATAGCTCCTTATTGTGATGGTTTTGGCTTTTTGTTGGATGATGGGGCCTAGCGTTTGTGCTCCTTGCCTTACATCCGTTTCAGGAACGCGATCAGTGCCTTTTTGTCGGCATCGCTCAGACCGCTTTCCCCGGGGAGATATTGGGTGCCGAAGTAATGGCCTCGGTTGACCACGAAATCGGGACACTTGTCCAGGGCCAGCATCTCGTCCACCAAGGGCGCGAAGGCAGCCCGGGCTTGCTCGTCGCTGGCACCTTTCGGCAGAGATTTGAGGGCCTTGACCAGTTTCGGCAACAGTTCGATCACCTCATGCTTTTTTTCCAGGTCCATGTTGGCCAGCAGGTTGACCGGAGTGCCCTCGGGAATCGGGCCAATCTGGACGCCATCGCGCAAGTCCGGAATGGCCTTGAGGAAATCCGGCACATAGCCGGCGGGTACTTTCAGATAGCTGGTGACGTTGGTGCGGTCGATGACTCCGGGAAGCAGTTTCCCCGATTGGGTCAAATACTTGCGATCACCCCGGCGTTTCTCCGGCCACAGCATTTTTTCGATGCCGTCCCCAAAGGCCTTCATCCGGTCTTCGGTGGTGCCGTCACAGGTATACTCGTCGTCGTATTCGGCATCGTGAGCATAAGATTCCTGATGGGCATGGGCGTACTGTTGGCCAGCCGGCTTTTTCCAACAGAAGTCCCCCACGGTGTTGTTGAGCAGGTAGGGGGCCGTGGACCACAGGCTGATCAGCGACGGCACACGGATATAACCTAGACCACCTGCCGGCATGGTGTATTTGTAAGGCCGGCCGCTGATCGGGTGGTGGACCAGGATTTCTCCCACCGAAGGCAATGACTTGTAGGATGTGGAGGAGAAGTCATTCCAGATGTTGTCCTCGATGGCATTGGTGGCCAGGGTGCTGCAAGCGTTGGTTTCCACCAGGGTTACCGGAATACGAAGCTCGTTGGAGAGGTAATTGTTGTTGAGGAAGTCATGCTGCAACACGATGGCGCGCATCTGCTGCTTGAATTCCCCGGTTTGGGTCCAGCTCCAGTAGTTGTTGAAGCACTGGAGATAGTTGGGGCCATTACACCCGTTGTCAGGGAAGAAGGAGTAGGCCTTTTCCGGTAATTTGCTGGAGTGGCAACGGGCACAGTTTTCCGCGAACACCACTTTGCCACGGGCCACCTGATCCGGGGGATCGTTCAGATATTGCCCACCTCCGGGCGCATCCTTCAGTTTGTCTGGCCTCGCGGTGGCGAGAAAGAACAGGGCCACGTCCGGGGTCTGCATCTCGGTGGCGCGCCAGTAGGAGGAATTTTTTTCCGCCGTTTCGATTTTGAACGCGGTGATGGGCTTGCCGCCGACGAAGGGACGAAAATGGCGCAGCCACTCCTCGCTGAACAGGCCGATGTTGACATAGACGCGATTGAGGGCGCCAAGAGCACCGACCGAGTCCGCCCCATCCTTGAGAACGCGAGGGGTGAAAACACTGTCGGGCGCCTGGAAGAACTGGTGCAGTGGGCTGTTGGCGGGGATCGACGGATAGTCGCCGAAGCGTTTGTTGTGCAGCTCGCCATTGGTGAGTTTCTCCTTACCCAGCTTGAGTGCCACCAGCATCCGCGGTCCCAGGTCATAGACTGCGTTCATGGTGCGGGGGTTGTTGATGTAATCGGTGGAGACAAAGGATGTATCCAGGGCGCCAGGGCGGGAGGTGTGGAAAAGTTGGGTGAGGAAATCCCTTTCGTCCCCCTGCCACAGGGCGATCCGGTCCCACCAGAAATACTGGGCGCCGGGGTTGGAAGTGAGGTTCTCCCATTTGGGCTGCTCGAAGTCTGCAGGTGGATTCACCGGACTCGGGCCTACATGGCAGAAACCACAGGACATGCCTACCCGATAAGGACGCACCAGATCCTTGCGGTTGTAATAACTGGGGTCGGAGTAGTATTTTTCTGCATTCCAGGCTTTGCGGGCCTTGTCATCGAAATTCGGATTGGGAAACAGGCGCAGCCCGACGATGCCGGTGGCATAGCCATAGAAGGAGCCCACCGGTACCGTCTTGCCGCGGGCGCCGGTTTTAACCCCCGGATATTTCTTTTCGTTTTCGAAGGGGTCGGGTGGGCAGGCGGGATCCCTGACGTCAAGCCACAGCCCGAAACGGTCGGCGCGGGGGCCGTTGCCCTGCTTGAAGCAGGGTTCATTCACCAGCCCCAGATAGGACCAGCGGTTGCTGCGGTTGAATTTCAGCTTGGGATGGTTGGAAACCACCTTCAGAAGATCGAAGTTGCCCACGCTGGCCTGGATGAGTTCGTCCCAGAGGCGGTCATTGCCGCCTGTCCAGACGATCCAGTTGTTGCGTCCACGTACCACGGCTGCCACCGCATCGGCAGGAGAAATACCGGGAACATAGGGGTCGAGGGCGGCGGCCACTTTCTCGGGATCCTTGGTGATGCCGTAGTCCATGTCACGGAAGTAGTCCTCATCGGCCGCTGGAAAGGAAAATTCGTCGCGGTCTGCGTGCTGGGCCTCGTCAACAGTGGCACAGCCAAAAAACAACAGCAGTGGCAGAAGGGCTAGGAATTGGATAAATTTCATCAGGTTATCTCCTCTGTCAGTTTCTGACTGGCCCAGCCACGGTTTCTCCAGCGAGGGCATCGGTATGGATCACGTCGGTGGCTTTTTCGGCGATCATGTAGATGGCACTGACGATGAAGAATCCCGGAATCCTGGGAAACACCGAGGCATCGAC
>CAYUPV010000084.1:0-11322 GCA_964445885.1 uncultured Methylococcales bacterium | reverse complement strand
ACGTTCACGTGAAAGATACTTCGGGGCCGAGGCAGGGGATTCGTCTCTCGGGACGCCGTGAACCCTTTCTCGCTATGCGCTCATGCCTCGCAAGAAAGCCCTGCCCATCTTCCTGGTCCGGGCTCTCGCCCGGTTACTATAGGCCAAATTCTCGGAAGGAGGCGTCTCATGGACTGAAAGCTGCTATGATCTGTTACTCAGACTGCGGATCTGGAGGGTCCATGGCAGACCAGAATGTTCTGACTGCTATTCTTGCCTATCACCGTCGCACCAAACATCATTTTCATCGTTATGCACCTGGCCCGGGTTTCCTGGACTGGGCGACCCAGCCTGAACCGTTCCGTTTCTATGAAGACGCTCCGCTTATGGCGTTGACGCGGAAGGCGTATGACCGGGACGAACGTCCTTGGTACGATTCGATTTATGGATCCCTGCCGCCTTCCCCCGTGGATGCTGAATCGTTGGCCAGTCTGTTGTTTCATGGGTTCGCCCTTTCGGCGTGGAAGTCCTTCTCTGGTTCACGCTGGTCGCTCAGGTGCGATCCCTCCAGCGGCAATCTCCACCCCACCGAAGTTTATCTGCTGAGCGCTGCCATCCCTGATCTCATCGATATGCCGGGTTTGTACCATTACAACCCCTGGTATCATGGCCTGGAACGGCGTGCCGAGTTTCCCGAATCTGTTTGGTCAAGTCTGGCGGGCGGGTTGCCGCAGTCGGTCCTGCTGGTCGGTTTTACCTCGATTTACTGGCGCGAGAGCTGGAAGTATGGCGAACGCGCACTTCGCTATTGCCTGTTGGACCTTGGTCACGCCTTCGCTGCTTTGTCCTACGGTGCCGCCTGCCTGGGCTGGAAGTGCGCAATACTGCCACAGGTGGAATCCACCCGGTTGGCACGTCTTTTGGGAGTGGCGGGCCAGCAGGGGCCCGAGGCCGAGCATCCCGATTGCCAGGTGGCTGTGTTTCCCAACGGAACGGTGGACTGGAGGGCGGTCGCCGGATGGCGGCTTGGGGAGGGGGTGATCGCTCAGCTCGAGCGAACGCTACGGGATGATTCCCCCAATCGTCTCAGTCCCACCCACCGTCCCTGGCCGATCATCGGGCATGCGGCAAGAGCGATGTGTTGTGAACGCATCGAGGTGTCTTCCGTCTCGCAATCCGAGGTGAAGGAGGCGGTGAAATCCCGTGCCGTTGGTGCCCGCTGGCTGATCCGGCACCGACGCAGCGCGCAGGCGATGGACGGTGAGACAGTGATGCATCAGGCTGATTTCGCAAGGCTGTTGCGGCGCCTGATGGGAGGGGCGCTGCCGATGGGAGGATTGGGGCGTGAGCCTTGCATTCATCTGGGCCTGCTGATACACCGGGTCGAGGGTTTGACACCGGGGCTCTATTTCCTGGCCCGTTCCGAAGCGGGACTGGCACGTTTCCGCGAGGCGAGTCATGAAGCCTGGCAATGGACACCTCAGCGGGAGAATCTTCTCTTTTTCCGCTTGCGCGAAGGCGACTGCCGCCCGCTCGCCAAGGCCTTCAGTTGCCACCAGGACATCGCTGCGGAGGGGGCGTTGGCGGTGTCGATGCTGGCGGAGTTCGAGCCCAGGTTGTGTCAGTCGGTGTGGGAATATGCACGTCTTCATCTGGAGGCCGGCGCCTTGGGGCAGTTGCTCTATCTGGAGGCGGAGGCGGCGGGGTTGCGCGGGACCGGGATCGGCTGTTTCTTCGATGATCCGGTACACGAGTTGTTCGGTCTCAAGGATGAGAGCTTCCAGGTGCTGTACCATTTCACCCTGGGGGGTGGACTCGAGGACAAGCGGCTGATGACTCTGGAAGCCTATCATCATCTGGAGGGAACGTGAACGCCCCGGTCGTCATCATCGGCATGGGCGAGCTGGGCGCTGAGTTCGCTCGCGGCTTCCTGCGCTGTGGGTATCCGGTGTGGCCGGTTCTGCGCGGCACGGACATGGAGGCAATGGGTGCTACGATGCCGCAGCCGGCCCTGGTACTGGTGACAGTGGCCGAAACCGATCTCAACCCTGTGTTGGCCAGCCTGCCGGCAGCGTGGCGTGACCGGGTGGCACTGGTGCAGAACGAATTGAGCCCTGCCGTCTGGCGGCGGCATGGACTCGAAGGGGCGACGGTGGCGGTGGTCTGGTTCGAGAAGAAACCGGGCCGACCCCTGACCGACATTCTGTTCACGCCGGTCTATGGCCCCCATGCGGCGCTGGTGATCGATGCCCTGGATCGACTGGGCGTGAAGACACGGCGGTTGGTCAACGAAGATGAGCTGGTCTTCGAGCTGGCGCGCAAGAGCCTCTATATTCTCACCCTCAACATCAGCTCGCTGGCGGTGGAGGGGAGTGCCGGGGAGATCTGGAACCAGCACAGGGATCTGGCTCGGGCAGTGGCGCTCGAGGTGCTGGTGGTATTGGAGCGGCGTTTCGACAGGCCGCTCCCCCGGGCAGCACTCATCGCCGCCATGGCGGAGGGCATCGCTGATTGCCCGGATCGTCCGGCCAGGGGCCGGCGTGCGCAACAGCGACTTGAGCGGATATTGGAAGAGGCCGGACAGGCGGGTCTGGAGGTGCCTGTTCTGGGTGAGATAGGAAACCGACTGTAGATTCCGTGAGATTTGCTTGTCTCAGCATGATATGTTTCCGATCCTCGGGGTGTTTCGACATAAAATAACCTTCCGTGATAGATAGAAAGGAAAGCATCCATGGCAGACAAACGATTTCATCTCCACCACGTCAGCTTGCTGGTGTCCGATACCCAACGGGCTCTGAACTTTTATTGCGGGGTGCTCGGTATTGCAAAAACCAAGCGTCCCGACCTGCCTTTCCCCGGTGCCTGGCTGCAGATTGCCGAGCATCAGCAAATCCATTTATTGGAACTGCCCAGTCCAGACCCATCGACTGGCCGGCCGGAACACGGTGGACGGGACCGGCATTTTGCCCTGGTGGTGCCGGATCTGGAAGTGATTCGCCGCGCACTGGAGCAAGCGGATATCCCCTATTCCGCCAGCAAATCTGGCCGCAGGGCGCTGTTCTGCCGCGATCCTGATGGCAATGCAGTGGAGTTCTTCGAGAAGGGTGTGGTGCCAGGCACCGAGGCGCTGTTCGAATGAGCCGGTAAACTGTAATCAAGGGACCGCCACCACTTGCACCGCTCAATAAGTGATGATCTGGAAACCTGAAGTGATCAATTGTCGCATGCTGGGGTGACCCTCGAATTCACTGCTCAATGGGAGATTGCAGGCAGGAATCAATTCGCGTACGCCAAAGGCGCCGGCGCAGTAGTCGCAGACTCCGGAGACGTTGTCTCTGACCGACTCGAACAGGGAGTGATAATGGTGCTTTGGGTCCGCCAGTTCGCGGATCCAGGTGACGCCTGCACCATCGAAGAGAATTTGGATCTGATCTCCGGCCTGTTTGAATTCTTTGGCGGCTTCGAGGGCGTTGACCAGCCGGGCCAGGCTCTCGTTGGACTCGGTGCCAGCGAGAATCACAATGGCAATCTTTATCTGATTCATGGAGGTTCTCCGTCGTTATTTCAGTGCGCCTCCGCAACCGCTGCCTTGACCTGCGGTGCAGCCGTAGCAGTGGTTGGCCACGGCGATGGGGCTACCGGCCAGGGTATCGGGATCCAGGTCACTGAGATGGCCTCTGCGGCCACTGCGGGGGATATTGAGTATCTGGTTGAAATCACAGTCGTAAAGGTAACCCTGCCAGTCCACGCTCACAGTGGTACGGCACATCAATCCCTCCAGATTGGACGGGTCATGATGGGCGTGTAGCAGATCTTGGTATTCTTCCAACCGGCCTTCGCGTTCCAGAGTGTGGGCGAAACGCTGGATAGGCATGTTGGTGATCGTGTAGAGACGGTCGAATTCGATTTCGAAATGCGCTTTGAGATGCTGCCTGTAGGCGGCCTCAAGTTCGGTCTGCGGTGGGGGCAGAACCGCTCCCTGGGGATTGAACACCAGATTCAACTTTAATTGCCCACCACCGCCATAGCCAAGCCGGTTGAGATGTTTGAGAACGGCTATGCTGGCTTGGAATACGCCCTTGCCACGCTGTTTGTCCACGTTGTCTTCCAGGTAGCAGGGCAGGGAGGCGGTGATCTCGACCTGTTGATCGGCCAGGAATCCGGCCAAATCTTCATAGCCCGGTTCTTCCAGGATGGTGAGGTTGCAGCGGTCGATGACGTGGATCCCCAGGCCGCGTGTCGACCGTACCAGCTCGCGGAAATGCGGGTTCATCTCCGGGGCGCCGCCGGTCAGGTCCAGCACCTTGACGTTTGAACGTTGGAGGAAACTCAGTACCGCCTCGATGGTAGCCCGATTCATGTTTTCGCTGCGATTGGGACCGGCGGCCACATGGCAATGGGTGCAGGCCAGGTTGCAGCGGTAGCCAAGATTGACCTGAAGTGTTTCCAGCGGGGCACGGTGGATCGCCGGGAAATCGGTCACAGGTTCGAGATCAGTCCGAGGAAAACCAGATGTCGCCATAATAAGCTGCCGTTCGGTTGTGACTGTTGTCGCTGTCGGTCATCAGGGCCACAGCGTCGATACGCTCCGGGATCTCGCCGAAAGCCCGTTGCCAGTCGGTCCGTATCTCCCTTTTCTCACAAATCCAGCCCTGATCGTTGCGGTTCCTGACCGCCAGCATCATCACATTGTCACCTGCAAAGGCATTGGGCCACAAGGCTTCCCGGGCATGAGAGGAGGACCAGACATAATTGAGCGCTTTGGTTCTCCAGAAAGCAAGCCCCCCTTTTTTGACCAGATAGATGCGGGCGGCGTAATCGTCGCCGTCCTTAGTCTGTTCCGGCAGGGGGGGCAAAGGTTCGATTACCTGCCAGCACCATTGGAGATAGGGCGTGCGGGCAAGATCGATATCGATCTTCTTGATCAGTCCGGAAGCGCTGGCGGTGGCTACGGCTTTCAATACCTGATTCGCCGAAGTTCTGAACAGGCCGTAGTGCGTCGTGCCGACGAAGTGCTTCTCCTTCCAGTCCCTCAGATCACCGGTGGAAAAACGGCCGACCTGAACTATATCCCTGGCCCAAAGGGGCGTTGTGGTCAGAAGAAGCAGGAAACCGGCAGAGATCGGGTTAAGCACGGCTTTCCCCCCGCAGGCGTTTCATGACCACCGGAAGCAATGACAATGCCGCCAAAAGTCCCAGGGCCAGCCCCATTCTGGGAGAAGCCAGATCATCCAATTGGTTGATAGTTCCAAAGGTTCTTCCCAGATTGACATAGATGAAGCTGGCGGGAATGATGCCGATCAGGGTCGCCAGGCCGTAGGTCCTGGTGGAAACCGGGGTAAAGGCCGAGGCGATGTTGACCAGCCAGAACGGGAACACCGGTAACAGTCTCAGGAACAGCAGGTAGTGGAAGGCATCCTCGGTGAAGCCCTGAATGAGTCGTTGGGCTGTGGGGGAGCGTTCAAGCCTGACCCTTGCCCAGTCATAGAATAGATAGCGTACCAGCCAGAGCACCAGCAGGGCGCCAAGGGTGGCGGAAACGACCACGATCAGAGTGCCCCACCAACGCCCGAACAGGAAGCCGGCGATCATGGACAACGGGGCGCCACCCGGAATGCTCACGGTGGTGGCCACGACATAGAGCAGAGCAAAGACCAGGGCCGAGACCAGTGGATGGTTTTGAGCCAGAGTATGCCAGGTATCGCGGTAGCTGAGGATGTTCTCTGGTTGCAGCCAGCGGTTGCCGTAACGGAAAGCGATCAGCGCGAGCACCAACCAAAGTATGATGAGCCAGGTCTTCTTGTTCATGTTGATTACCCCCGAAGTCTGAACAACAATCTTCTGGGCCAGCGTATGCGGCCGGGTATCAGGGGCGCCTTCCCCCAGCTTGTGAGGGTTTGGCGGCACCACTATCAGTCATCACGATAGCGTAGTTTGATGCCATGATGGAATATTTGCTTTTTTAAGATATTCGTGAGTCGGTTGTGAGGAGGAAAACTTACCGGCTATCGCTGCCGTAAGCGCTTTACCTGTAGGCTTGCGTGGCTGTGGTCGTCGTCCAGACCCAGGTAATCTTGGTAATTCCGCAAGCGGGTATGGGGGATCGGGTCTTGGCCTTGGTTGATACTCTGAAATACTCATCATTTTCGACTTGATGGGTTATCTTATCAAGAGGGAAAACCGCTGGGGGATATGAGCTTGGGTGGGCCATTATTAGCCTTGGAAAGTATCTTGGCACTGCTCAGATGCAGAGATAAATCAGGTAGCCCCGCTTCGGTGTAAGCTTGCCTCCTACTGACCGACTCAATAAAAACATAGTCATCAAAAGGGAGCTTTTTCCAATGATCTTTCGTGTTGTTACCCTGATCGTCATGAGCTGGACGATTTCCGCAGCGGCGGAGACGCTGCACGCCGTCGGTTCCAGCACTCTGTTGCCGGTGGTTTCCGAAGCAGCCAAACACTATCATAGAATCCATCCCGACGTGACCATCACCGTTTCAGGTGGTGGCAGTGGGGTCGGCGTGGCGGCAATGATCAGCGGGAGTGCCGACTTCGGTATGACTTCCCGGGAATTGAGGACAGAGGAAGAACAGCGTCTGAAGGACCGGATCGAACTGGTGACCATCGCCCATGACGCCGTGGCGGTGATGGTCTCCAAGCCCGTTTTCATGGCCGGAGTGCGGGCCTTGACGCTGGAGCAGATCGCCGCCATCTATCGTGGCCGGATCCGAAACTGGAAGGGGGTGGGTGGTCCCGATCGTCCGATACTGGTGATCGACAAGGAGGCCGGGCGCGGTACCCGCCACGTATTTGCCAAGGCGGTCCTTGGTGACGCCGGAGCACGGGCGCCGGGCGCAGTGGTCGTCGCAGGCTCCAACAACGAAATGCAGGCGCTGGTCGGACGCAGCGACAGTGCCATCGGCATTCTCTCCAGTGCCTGGGGCA
This sequence comes from uncultured Methylococcales bacterium, assembly GCA_964445885.1. Classification (GTDB taxonomy): domain Bacteria; phylum Pseudomonadota; class Gammaproteobacteria; order Methylococcales; family Methylothermaceae; genus Methylohalobius. The sequence goes on along the minus strand of CAYUPV010000084.1, from coordinate 4,398 downwards.
GCGATTCGGTGCGGGCCTTGGCGATTCGGACGAGGCAGGGTGAGATTTCACCTACGCCGGACAACATTGTCAGCGGGCGTTATCCGATTGGTCGCAAGCTGGTTTTGTTGCTGCCCCGAAACGCCAGCGCCAGCGCCAGGGATTTCGTCGCCTTCCTGCTTTCACCCGAAGGTCAGGCGATCGTGGAGGAGGTCGGTTACGTGCCGATACAGTAATGTTGAGAGGGTGGCTGATAGGCGCTCGTTGGCTGACTGTGGGGCTGATCCTGACGATCGTCGGTTTCCTGCTGGCATCTTCCTGGTCTTTCTGGTGGACGTTCGGTCTGTCGCCCCTGTGGGATCCGCAGTGGTATCCCTACGAAAACCATTTCGGCCTGTTGGCGGCGCTCGCCGGTACCGTCTGGTCGGTGGGCATCGCACTGGCCCTGGCGGTACCCAGTGCCTTGGCGGCGGCGGTGATGACCGCGGAGATTCTGTCCAGCCAATGGCGTGGGTGGGTGCGGGTGGCCATGGAAACCCTGGCCGGTGTCCCCTCCATCGTTCATGGTCTGGTGGGTTTATGGGTGATATTGCCGTGGCTGCAACGGACATTCGGACTTTTGACCGGCCACGGATTGCTCGCTGCCGGACTGGTTCTGGCCTTGATGATCCTGCCGACGGTGACGGTGCTGAGCGACGATGCGCTGCGTGAAGTCTCGACCGAACAACGGGAAACCGCTCTGGCATTGGGACTGGATTGGCCAAGTCTGCTGTTGCGGGTGGTGCTGCCCCAGGCCTGGCCCGGGATTCGCAGTGCGGTCCTGTTGGCCACCGGGAGGGCACTGGGAGAGACTGTGGCAGTGATGCTGGTGGTGGGTTCCCTCGACCGCTTGCCAAGCCCACCCTGGAATCTGTTACAGCCGGCCCAAACCCTGACTTCACGCATCGGTCGGGAAATCGGCGAGAGCGTGTTTGCTTCCCTCCATTTCTCTGGCCTGATGGCCTGCGCTTTGCTGTTGGCCCTGCTTGGCGCGGGTACCGCCTGGATGGCGGGGGGGCGAAGATGGTGAAGCTCATTGTCGTGGTGCTGGCATTGCCGGCCATGATGCTGCCAGCCGGGATGTTGGTCTATGTTCTGGTACGCAGCTGGGCGGGGGTGAGTGAAGCCGCTGAGTTGCTGGGACAGGTCACTGGGTCTGTGCTGCTGGCAGGACTGGGATGTGCCCTGGCCACCCCCATCGCCCTGGGATTGGCGGTATGGTTGCGGTTCCAGGACCATCGAACGCGAGCACCGTGGCTTTGGTTGTTGCATCTGTTGCAGGGGATTCCTCCCCTGGTCTATGGTCTGTGTGGCCTGGTGTTGTTCATCCAGTGGCTGCATTGGGGGATGTCTTTGTTGGCCGGCGCGGTGGTGCTGGCGGCGGTCGTGTTGCCACAGATGAGTATGAACTACCTTTCCGCCCTGCATCGAATCCCTGAAGAATGGACCGAAGCGGCCCGCGCCTTGGGTCTTGGAAACACTCAGGTCGTGCTCCGGGTCTGGCTGCCGGGTGCCTGGCGTGGGTTGGTGACCGGTCTGCTATTGGGACTGGCCCGCACGCTGGCGGAAACGGCGCCCATCCTGTTCACCGCGGCGGTGTTCAGCGGGGTTGTCTGGCCGGATTCGCTGCTGAGTCCGGTCACCACCCTGCAGACCCATATTTTCTACCTGGCCCAGGAAGGGATCGACGAACACGCCATCGCTTCGGCCTGGACAGCGGCGGGGGTGTTGGTGGTACTGGTCCTGGCTTGTTCTCTGAGCGCCTTGTGGCTACGTTCCAGGAGTGTGCGATGAAAGCGCAACAACAACCAAGGTCTGTACCGGGATCATTGCTGCAGGTACGGAACCTGTGTCTGGCACTCAGGGGGAGAAAGATTCTCGATCAGATTGCGCTGTCATTGCCGGCCAGTGGTATCACGGCTCTGGTTGGCCCTTCGGGAGCCGGTAAGAGTTCTCTCCTGCGCTGCCTCAATCTACTCTGGGACCATTGGGAAGGAGAGATTACCATCGGAGGTCATTCCATCCGCAAATGGCCCGGCGGTGACGACGCCCTGCGGCGTCATCTGGGTCTGATCGGGCAGAAGCCGGTGGTTTTTCCCGGCTCGATCCACACCAATCTGCTGTTCGGGTTGGGGCGGCGGGAAAGCAACAGGGTGCCATTGTCCATGAAAGAGACGGTACTCAGTCAGGCCGGGCTGTGGGATGAGGTCCGAGATAGATTGGATGAAGCGGCTGCCGGCCTGTCCCTGGGACAGCAGCAGCGGCTTTGCATCGCCCGGGCGTTGATGCTCACCCCCGGTATCCTCATGGTGGATGAGCCGACCTCCTCGCTGGATCCCTTGGCCTGTCGGATGATCGAAACCACCCTGGCATCGTTGGCCTGCAAGCTGCCAGTGTTATGGGTGACCCACGATCTGGCCCAGGCTCAGAGAGTGGCCGACCAGGTGGTGTTCATCTGTCAGGGTAGGGTGGTCGAGAGTGCCTCCGCCACAGAGTTTTTTGTCCGGCCGCAGCGTCTGGAAACCCGAGAGTTTCTGCGCTGGCATGTGTGTGACTGCGGGGAATGAAGCAAGGCGGCCGTCAGGCCGCCTTTGAGGGAGGGGGTGTTTCAGCCCCGCATCCTTTGTAGTGCCGCGATCCTTTCCTCGATGGGCGGGTGACTCATGAACAACTGGGCCAGCCCGCGTCCGATGCCTCCATTGATGCCGAAGGCGGCAAATTCTCCGGGCAGATCCTCCGGCTCTGCCTGGCGGCGCAGCGCCTCCAGCGCGGCGATCATCTTGGATCGCCCGGCCAGCCTGGCCCCACCGGCATCGGCCCGGAATTCCCGCCAGCGGGAGAACCACATCACGATGACGGTGGCCAGGATCCCAAGCACGATCTGGGCCACCAGCTGGGTGATGTAGTAGGCCGGACCATAACCGTAAAAACCGCCTTCATCGTCCTGGGACGAGAACAGCGCGCGATCGACGACGTGGCCAATGATAGTGGCGAAAAAATACACGAAGGTATTGACGACCCCTTGTACCAGAGCCAGGGTCACCATGTCTCCATTGGCCACGTGAGTGAGTTCATGACCCAGTACCGCCTCGATCTCATCGGCATCCATGGTTTCGAGCAGACCGGTGCTGACTGCCACCAGGGCGGCGTTTTTACTCATCCCGGTGGCGAAGGCATTGGGTGCCGGATTGCGGAAGATTCCCACCTCCGGCAAACCGATACCGGCCTGTCGTGCCAACCGTTGCACGGTGGTCACCAGCCAGGCCTCGGTCTGGTTCTGGGGATGGTCGATGACGATGACTCCCATCGACGTTTTGGCCATCCATTTGGAGATGGCCAGGGAAATCACCGAGCCGGTCATGCCGATCAGGGCCGAGAACAGGAGCAGGGCGTTGAGGTTGAGGTGCACACCTTGCTGGTCGAGATAGGTGCCCAGCCCCAACCATTGGAACACGGCACTGATCATGGCCAGGATGGCGACGTTGGTTGTCAGAAACAGCAATATTCTCAGCATAAGTGATCGATCCTCCAGAAAAGTTGGTGGTAAAAAGATGGGGGCTGGATGGGATTTTACAAATCCCCTGGAACAAATCCAGGTGATTGTTCTATGGCTCCACCATTCATGTGTGCCGGCTGATCTGAATTCCACCTGGAAACGCGTTCGTTTTTCAAGGAAGCTGATTTATCCCTGAAGACTTCGATCAAGAGTTTATCTCAATCACCTTGCATGCAGAAATACTATTGCTCAGGTAATTATTCACCTCCCTCCACCTCACATTTCCTCGCCAAAGCCTCCCAATAGCCATCAGCGAATTGATGCCCGGTAGTGCCCATGGTATTCCAACTTCGACAGTTGGGAGTTTGAATACTCCCTCTCAACCACGGAGCCATGAGGTGACCTTTCCCCTGCCTTAGTGCCATGTGCTGGATGAGATTCTGCTCACTTTAATCTGCTCGTCTGGCAAACTCCAGCGGCGGCAGATAGCCCCATTGAGCTGTGGGGTCGAATCTGGTTGTAGTGGGCCCGCCATTGATCGATCTCCCGGCGAGCCTCCTCAAGTGACCGGAACCAATGTTGGTTCAGGCACTCGGTCCGAAACTTGCCATTCAGGCTTTCGACAAAGGCGTTCTGCGTCGGCTTGCCGGGATGAATAAAGCCCAGCTTGGTCTTGCGCTCTTTGGCCCAGAAGAACATGGCCTTGCTGGTAAATTCCGGCCCGTTGTCGCAGATGATGAGTGGCGGCAACGCACGTTGATCGATCAACTCGTCCAGAAAACGGGCAACACGGTACCCGGAGATCGACACCGAAACTGGCCCACCACCTCCGCTGCGAGCCATGGAGAGCGAAGCGAGGGCGAGTAGTCCCCGGTAGCGGTTAG
>CAYUPV010000083.1:0-11370 GCA_964445885.1 uncultured Methylococcales bacterium | reverse complement strand
CACGCTGGTGGTACGTCTGACCATGGCCCCCTCCATCGCTATCGATGAAACCAAGCGCCTGACCCTGATCGCCGAGCACCGCTTGATGTCCATTCCGGAAGTGACCGGGGTGACCAGCCGGATCGGCCGTGGCGAAGTGGGGGCCCATACCGATCCGGTCAACTCGGCGGAGATGTACGTCCTGCTCAAACCCAAGGATCAGTGGCGTAGGCCGGGGAATCAGGAATTTGTGGAAGAGCAGGTGCGGGAAACCCTGCATGGCCTGCCGGGAATCCTGGTCAACCTGACCCAGCCCATCGAGATGACCGTTGATGAATTGCTGGAAGGGATACGAGCGGAACTGGCAATCAAGCTGTTCGGTGACGACCTGGCAACGCTCAAGGACAAGGCCGACGACATTGCCGCCATCATCCGCAAGGTCCGGGGCGCCGCCGACGTCCAGGTAGCCCAGGTGAGTGGTACCCCACAACTGCTGATCCATCCAAACCGGGAACAGGTGGCCCGTTATGGTCTCAACATCGAGGACGTGCAGAATACTTTACGGGCCGCAGTCGGTGGCGAGACTGCAGGGCAGGTATTCGAAGGCATCCGGCGTTTTGACGTCTACGTACGTTATCGCCAGGACGCACGCGCCACCCCACAAGCCATCGCCGAACTGCTGATCCCGGGCCCCAATGGCATCCGCGTCCCCCTGTCCCAGGTAGCCGAGGTCCGTGAATTGGTGGGACCGCGCCAGATCACCCGGGAAAACAACCAGCGCTTCATCACCATCCAGGCCAACGTGGTCGGCCGGGATATCGGCTCCTTCGTCGCCGAAGCCCAGCAGCAGATCGATCAGGCCGTCGACCTGCCGCCCGGTTACCTGGTCACCTGGGGCGGCCAGTTCCGCCTCCAGCAGGAGGCCAACAAACGTCTGGCGGTAGTGGTGCCGATCACCCTGTTGGGGGTGGCGCTGCTCCTCTACAGCAGTTTCGGGTCGTTGAAGAACACCGCCCTGATCCTGCTCAATATCCCGTTGGCGCTGGTGGGCGGCGTGCTGGCCCTGGCGCTGTCTGGACAGCACCTGTCGGTACCGGCTTCGGTGGGCTTCATCGCCCTGTTTGGGATCGCCCTGGAGAACGGCATGGTGCTGGTCACTTATCTTAACCAGTTACGGGAGGATGGAATGCCCCTGGACGAGGCCTCGATCCGGGGCGCCTGCCTGCGCTTGAGGCCGGTGCTGATGACCGCTGTCACCACCGCGCTGGGGCTGATTCCCCTGCTGCTGGCGTCGGGCACCGGTTCCGAGGTCCAGCGGCCCCTGGCCACCGTGGTGATCGGAGGACTGGTCACCTCCACGGTGCTGACCCTGCTGGTGATCCCGGCATTGTACAAATGGTTTGCGGTAGTCACCAATGACGACGATGCGTGATTACCCTTTCCGGAATGACGATCACTATCGTAGGTTGGTGTTGAGCGAAGCGAAACCCAACGATTGCCCGGATGGTGGGTTTCGGCAGATGCCTCAACCCACCCTACCATCTTTCATCATCGGGGATGACGGCCTGCCATGGGAGTCAGCGTGAAAGCTGGAGAACCAGTGTATGGAGTATGCAATGCTCCCAACCGTTTATCGATAGGAAGAGAGATGCCATGAAACAAGTCATTGCGTATATCAAGACCCATAAGATCGAGGACGTGTCCCTGGCGCTTCATCGAGTGCCGGGGTTTCCGGGAATGAGTGTGCTGGATGCCCGTGGTGTGGGGAGCAGCCGTGACATGCCCGAAACGGGGGAAGACTACAGTTACCGGTTTCGGGAGCGGGCCAAACTGGAGATCAGCTGTCCGGATGACTTGGTCGAACCGATCATCTCGGTCATAACACAAAGTGCCCATACCGGCCTCCATGGTGATGGCAAAATCTATGTGCTGGCGGTGGAGGAAGCGGTCCGGATCCGTACAGGAGAACGGGGAGCCGTAGTGGATGGAGGATAAGACGATCTGCTGCGACCCCCACACCACCAACTCAAGTCCCAAAATGGACACAAGCGGACTCCTCTTCCGGATCGAAGGATTGGAATGTGTCGAGGAAGTGACGATCCTGAAACAGACCCTGGATCCTCTGGTGGGCGGTGAGGAGCATCTGGCCTTCGATCTCCTCCATGGCCGGATGCGACTTCTTCCCGGCGCAAGGAAAGTGTCAGTCCGGGAAATTCAGAAGGCGGTGGCCCGTACTGGGATGAAGGCCACTCTTCAGGAACAAGGGAAAAGCCAAGATCATGAACAGGGCAGGCCTTGGCAGAGCCTGTTCACCCTATTGTCCGGCCTTTCCCTGGCAGCCGGTCTGGGATGGCACTTGTTCCAGGCCGAAGGTATCGATCAGGTGCTGGCATTGTTTGCCGGCCACGAGGGGGAAGTTCCCTGGCCTGAGAAGATCCCCTTCGGCATGGCGATTGCCTTCGGCGCTCCCTGGGTGGTCACCAAAGCAGGCTATGCTTTGCTGCACCTGCGCCCAGACATGAACCTGTTGATGACCCTGGCGGTGGCCGGTGCCCTGGTCCTTGGAGAATGGTTCGAGGCGGCCACGGTGACCTTCCTGTTCGCCTTGGCCCTGACCCTGGAACGCTGGAGCGTCAACCGGGCGCGCAGGGCGGTAACGTCTCTGTTGGCAGCCACGCCCGAAACCGCCCGTGTACGGTTGAAAAATGGCAAAGAAAAAGTCCTGCCGGTGGCATCGGTGCCAGTGGGTGCCAGAGTGATCGTGCTGGCGGGAGAGAAAATTCCAGTGGACGGCAGGGTGATGGCCGGTGAAAGTAGCGTCAACCAGGCACCCATCACCGGAGAAAGTATGCCGGTGACCAAATCGTCCGGGGACGAGGTCTTTGCCGGCACTCTAAACGGTGAAGGTGTATTGGAGATCTCGGTGGAAAAGACCGCCGCCGACACCACCCTCGCCCGCATCATCCGGATGGTAGAGGAAGCGCACGGGCGCAAGGCTGCGGTAGAGCAGTGGGTGGAGCGTTTTGCCCGGCTTTACACGCCGGTGGTATTCCTGGCTGCCCTGCTGGTCTGGGTGGGTCCGCCCCTGATCCTGGGTGCGGCCTGGCAGGATTGGTTCTACCGGGCGCTGGTCCTGTTGGTGATCGCCTGCCCCTGTGCCCTGGTCATCTCCACGCCGGTCAGTATCGTCGCCGCCCTGGCGCGTTCCGCACGTCAGGGAATCCTGGTCAAGGGTGGTGTGTATCTGGAGCGTCCAGCAAGCGTGAAGGTGATGGCCTTCGACAAAACCGGAACCCTGACCCGCGGTGAACCCGTTGTCGAGCAAATCATCCCCATTGGGGCCGATGAGTTGAGCGTTCTGACCCTTGCTGCCGCCTTGGAGAAACGCAGTACTCATCCCGTGGCCGAGGCGATCCTTCGTCAGGCAGAAATGCTGAAAATCGCGCCTCCTCCGGCTGAGTCTGTGAGTGTCATGGCAGGACGCGGGGTGACGGGACGAATCGGCGGCAAGACCTTTTGGCTCGGTTCCATCCGCTTTGCCATTGAACAGGTCGAGAGCTGGCCGAAGGACATTCAAATCTCACGACTCGAACAGGAAGGTCGAACTTTGATCGCCCTGGGCAGCGATCATCAGCTGCTGGGCCTCATCGCCCTCGCCGATCGGCCCCGGCCGGAAGCAGCGACCACCATGGAACAACTGCGACAGCTCGGTATCCGTCCAGTCATGCTGACCGGTGACCGCCAGGTCGTGGCCGAGCATATCGCCCGCCAAATCGGAATCGAAGAAGTCTACGCCGGGCTGCTCCCGGAGGCCAAGATGCGGTTGGTGGAGGAATTGACCCGGCGTTTCCATCACGTCGCCATGGTCGGCGATGGCATCAACGATGCTCCGGCCCTGGCCCGGTCAGAGGTGGGTATCGCCATGGGCGCAATCGGTTCCGATGCCGCCATCGAGGCGGCCGACATCGCCCTCATGAGTGACGACCTGCTGCATCTGCCCTGGCTGATCCGCCATGCCCGCCGCACCCTGTGGATCGTGCGTGAGAATATCGCTTTGGCCCTGGGGGTGAAGGCCATCTTCATAGGGCTTGCCCTCATGGGTCAGGCCACCCTGTGGATGGCGGTGGCTGCCGACATGGGAGCATCGCTGCTGGTGGTGGCCAATGGCCTGAGGTTGCTGAGAAGGAACAGATAGTTCAATGCTCAGCCGGATAGATTTCCCTGCCTTCTCGTTGGATTTGTTCCTTCAAGCGGGGGTTGCCCAACCGGTCCCAGTGCACTACATCGAGTCGGAAAATCAATGGCAGATCTTCCAGCGCCGACCACAGTTCGGTGAAGCGTTGCGGGGTCAAGCTCGGCGCGATGACCGCCAGATCAATATCCGAATGCGGCTGGAAATCCCCCCGGCCCCGTGATCCGTAGACGAGGACCCGTTTGATCTCAGGAAAACGGCGAAACACCTGGCGCAGATCTTCCAGGATGGCTTCGGACAGACCGTATTCGGTCAGCGTTTCCACCTTTCCGCCTGACTGGACAGGCGCTGCAGAAGGGGTAACCCGACCTGGCAGACAAAAGAGTAAACATCCTCTGCCAGGGATTCGTCGTAGGTATGGGTGGTCAGGTTTCGCATCCGGTGCAGTTCGGTCCAGGCATTGCCATCTTCGATCAGCCCCTGTTCCAGAGCCGCCTGCAAAGTGGCTTTGGGGCTCCGGGTATCGATATCTTCCTGGAGCAGTTTGAGCCTGAGCATTTTCCAGGCTAATTCGTAACAGAACTCGAAGCGCTGGATCACCGCATCACGGATGAAGTCGTTTTTCTCCTGCTGGCAGGCTTCATCAAGTCGTCTGACGGCTTTCTGAAAGTCCTCTATACGTTGGTGAAATCGTTCCAGGTTCATTTTTTTCTCTGAGGTCAGGTATGGTATTCAGTATTCAGGATAGAAGGATCAAAGTCCATGGCACATAAACAACATCACCATCATCATCACCATGGAGGTGACATCGGCGAGACCCGGCTGATCTGGGCCCTGCTGGTCAATGTCCTGCTGACCGTGGTCCAGATCGTTGGCGGTATCGTTTCCGGCAGTCTGGCGCTGGTGGCCGACGCCCTCCACAACCTGTCCGATGCCGGCTCCCTGGGGGTGGCCCTGATTGCCCGCCGGATCGCCAAACGACCCGCCGACGAGCTGCGTACCTTCGGCTATCAGCGGGCGGAACTGATCGGCGCCCTGATCAACCTGACCGCCCTGATCCTGATCGGACTGTACCTGATCTACGAGGCGATCATCCGATTTTTCAATCCACAGCCCATCGAAGGCTGGCTGGTGGTGTACGTTGGCGGATTCGCCCTGGTGGTGGACGTGGCCACCGCACTGTTGACCTATGCGGCCTCCAGACACAGCCTCAACATCCGCGCCGCCTTTCTCCACAACGTCGCCGACGCCTTGGGCTCGGTGGCGGTCATCGTCGCCGGCACCCTGATCCTGCTGTACGGCTGGACCATGGCCGATCTGATCTGCACCCTGTTGATCGCCGCCTATGTGCTTTACCACGGCTGGAGCGAGATCAAACACACCATCCGCATCCTGATGCAGAGCACCCCCCTGGACATCGACCTGGCCGAACTGGTCCACACCCTGGAGAGTGAGGAGGGGGTCAGGAGCCTGCACCACGTGCATGTCTGGGACATCGATGAACGCCGCAAGTCCATGGAGGCCCATGTGGTGATCGACCCGGAAGATGCCGGCAAGATCGAGACCATCAAACAGCGTATCAAACAGCGGCTGGCCAACCGCTACCAAGTCCACCATTCGACCCTGGAATTCGAGTTGGAAGTTCCGGATTCTGCCCTGGTCTGTCTGGTCGAGCCCTGCCATAACGGCATCTGTGGCCCATCACAGCCTGAACAAGAAGAAGGCGAAGCACATACTCACGAACACGGTTCTTTACGCCCCCTGTTCATCGTGCTTTCGTTGTTGTCGCTACTGACAGGTTTGGGCTTGCGCTTCTACGAAGCCGGGGGAGACTGGCAGTCTTGGCTCATTTCCCTGAAGGCACCGGACAGGTGGATGGTCTATGAATGGCTCGCCTATGTACTGGCTTTGATTTTTCTTTTGACTGCTTTTGTGAGGGGGAGGAAAATAGTAAAGTAGTTTTTATCAATCGCTTTACGAAAATCAATGGCTGACGTCGTTACATTAAGCTCGAAAAACCAGGTGGTGATCCCTCGTTCCGCCCGCCAGACCCTGAAACTGAAAGCCGGTCAGCAGCTGCTCGTTCTGGCGCGTGACGATCATCTGATCATGGTGCCCAAACCGGATGATTTCGTTGCCAAACTGCGTGGACTTCACAAAGAAATATGGGAAAAGATAGACAACCAGGAGTATCTTGAGACAGAAAGGAATACCTGGGAAACTCCAGACAATCATTGAAGTTCATTCTTGTCTGTTGCTCGACAGCTGCCTATGGATCTATCACATTGAGGATCATCCCAGCTATTCTCTCCTGACCACGGCAATTCTTGAGCGTGTCGCCAAAGGGGAGCCTCATGCTGTTTCCTCTGAGCTTACCTTACTGGAAATCAAAATCCATCCATTACGGCAGGGACGTGAAGATATTGCAGAAGAATACGAGCTGTTGATGGATGCCTTCCCCAATTTCAGCCTGTGTCCGATCGATCGCGACATTTTGCATACTGCAGGAAGGCTTCGGGTAAGCTATGGCCTGAAAATTCCAGATGCCATCATTCTGGCATCCGGCTTGCGAAACGGGGCTACCTGCGCAATCACCAACGACCTTGATTGGAAAAGAGTCAATGAGATGGAAATCCTTTGTCTGGATGACCATCTCGAAAAATGAGATAAGGAAAATCTGAAACTTTGGAAAATCAACGCTCAAGTCATGAATGCCGAATCCGCTCACGCTTTTGCCCAGGAATGGATAGCCGCCTGGAACGCCCATGACCTGGAGCGGATCCTTGCCCACTATGCCGAAGACGTGCAAATCACCTCCCCGATTGCGGAAAGGCTCACCGGCCACGCCGAGGTGAATGGCAAGAAGGCCCTCAGAGTCTACTTCACCACCGGCCTGGCCCATTATCCCGAGCTGCATTTCGAGCTGGAGGGCGTTTTCGTGGGCAGCGCCAGCCTGGTGCTGAGCTACGTCAATCAGGACGGGACGCGGGCGGCTGAGATGATGGAGCTGGACGACAATGGCAGGGTGATCAGGATGGTGGCCCACTATGGAAGTTCCGGCTGAATTTTCATGATGCTATACTTGGTTGCACCTCTTGCAACCTGTGAACCCCGACCATGGCAACGACCACCACTGGAATCAAACTCAACGACGACATTCGGCAACGCCTCAAAAACCTGGCCCGGTTGAGGAATCGTACCCCCCACTGGCTGATGAAAACGGCCATCCTGGAGTATCTTGAGCGGGAAGAAGCTTACGAGAGAGAGAAACAGGAGGACGAGGCGCGCTGGCAACGTTATCAGACCGATGGCAACAATATCCGTCACGAAGAAATGTTGGAATGGATGGATGAACTGGCCGAATCGGCGGACAAAAAAGCCCGGACCTGATGCGTCTGGTCTGGTTGCCGGAGGCCAAGGCAGACCTCGAACGTCTGTTCCAGTTTTTGCTCGATAAAAATCCTGGCGCTGCCAAAAGGATGATCAGGCAGATTCAAACAGGTGCCCGCCATCTTCAGGACTTTCCGGAAATCGGCAGGCCGATGCGGGATGATACCGGACGCCGCGAACTTTTCCTGCCTTTTGGCAACGGATACTATGTGCTTCGTTACCGGATCCACGCCGATGAGGTGGTCATCATCCGGGTTTGGCATGGCAGGGAATCGAGGTAGATTTGCGATGCGTGACACCCTGCTCTGCGATCTCGAAGCCATGGTCCTGTGCCACGGCCCCAGCGGCAACGAGAAGGAAATCGACCACTGGCTGACGGAACGCTGGCAAAGCCTGGGGCTCGATTTCGAACAAGATCCCGCCGGCAACCTGGTCGCCTTCCTCGAGGCGCCGGATCCCAAGGCCCCCAACGTGGCCATCACCGCCCACAAGGATGAGATCGGGATGATCGTCAAGCGCATCGGGGCCAACGGCAGGGTCCAGGTGCGGCGTCTGGGCGGCTCGTTTCCCTGGATCTACGGCGAAGGGGTGGTGGACCTGCTCGGTGACCGCGAAACCGTCTCCGGCATCCTCAGTTTCGGCTCGCGCCACGTCTCCCACGAATCCCCCCAGCACTGTTTTCAGAACGACCAGCCGCTCAAATGGGAGGATGCCTGGGTCGAGACCAAGCGGTCACAGGACGATCTCCAGCGGGCCGGCATTCGTCCCGGAACCCGCTGCGTGGTGGGCCGTCACCGCAAGCGGCCGTTTCTTTTGGGAGACCACCACATCGCCAGTTACGCCCTCGACAACCGGGCCTCCCTGGCCATCCTCAACCAGCTGGCCGAACGGCTACGGACGCCCCGCTACAATGTCCTGCTGGCGGCCACCGCCAACGAGGAGGTCGGCGCCATCGGCGCCCAGTACTTCACCTTCAACCGCCGGCCGGATAGTCTGATCGCCCTGGAGATCTGCCCCACCTCCCCGGAATACCCCGTCGACCGCGAGGACACCCCGGTGCTGCTGTCCCAGGACGGCTACGGCGTCTACGACGACACCCTCAACCTGGAACTCGCCGAGGCGGCCGGACGGGCGGGGACGGAAGTCCAGCACGCGGTGCTGGCCGGATTCGGCAGCGACGCCTCCATCGCCATGAAACACGGCCACGTCCCCCGTGCCGCCTGCCTGGCCTTCCCCACCGACAACACCCACGGCTACGAGATCGTCCATCTGGATGCCCTGCAGCGGTGCACCCAACTGCTGCTCAGTTATCTGCAGCCCGGGGAACCGTCATCAGTGCCGTCTGGGAAAACCCCATGAAAAAAGAATCCATTTTTCCGATGCTGCGTGGTCGATCCCCCGTGACAGTGGATTTCATCGACACCTTCTTCAAATCTGTATGACTCCATCCAGTTTCCAACAACTCGCCAACTTCATCTGGTCCGTCGCCGACCTGCTGCGTGGCCCCTACCGCCCGCCGCAGTACGAGCGGGTGATGCTGCCGCTCACGGTGCTGCGCCGCTTCGACTGCGTGCTCGAGCCCACTAAGGCGGACGTGCTCAGGGAACACGAAAAGCTCAAGGGCAAGGACCCGCAGCTCATCGACAAGGTGCTCAACAACAAGGCCAGGGGTGGAGACGGCCAGCCGCTGGGTTTCCACAACCACAGCAAACTCGACTTCCAGAAACTCAAGGGCGACCCGGACAACATCGGCCGGCACCTGGCCGACTACATCGCCGGTTTCTCCGAAAACATCCGCCTCATCTTCGACCGCTTCGAGTTCGAAAAGGAGATCGAGAAGCTGGAGGAGGCCAACCGCCTCTACCAGGTGGTGAGCAAGTTCGCCGAAATCGACCTGCACCCCAACCTGGTGGACAACATCACCATGGGGCTGGTGTTCGAGGACCTCATCCGCCGCTTCAACGAGGCGGCCAACGAGACGGCGGGCGACCACTTCACCCCGCGCGAGGTCATCCGCCTCATGGTCAACCTGCTGCTGGAACCGGACAGCCACGTCCTCACCCGCGAGGGCGTCATCGTCACCGTCTGCGATCCCGCCTGCGGCACCGGCGGGATGCTGGCGGAAAGCTCCAACTGGATCCGCGCCCACAACGGCAAGGCCATCGTCAAGGTCTTCGGCCAGGACTACAACCCGCGCTCCTGCGCCGTCGCCGCCTCCGACCTGCTCATCAAGGGCTACCAGGACAGCCGCATCGAATACGGCAACACCCTCACCGACGACCAGTTCGAGGACATGTGCTTCGACTACCTGCTGGCCAACCCGCCCTTTGGCGTGGACTGGAAGGCGGAGAAGAAGACCATCGACCGCTGGCCCAACTTCCGGGGCTACAGCGGCAAGCTCCCCCGGGTCAACGACGGTGCCCTGCTGTTCCTCATCCACATGATCAGCAAGATGCAACCTTACGAACCGGGCAACAGGGACAAGCCCGGCTCGCGCATCGCCATCGTTTTCAACGGCTCGCCCCTGTTCACCGGCGGCGCCGGCAGGGGTGAGAGCGAGATCCTCCGCTGGATCATCGAGCACGACTGGCTCGAGGCCATCGTCGCCCTGCCCGAGCAGATGTTCTACAACACCGGCATCGGCACCTTCATCTGGGTGGTCAGCAACCGCAAGAGCGAGCCCCGCAAGGGCAAAATCCAGCTCATCGACGCCCGCGAACGCTGGAAGCCCATGAAGCGCAGCCTCGGCGACAAGCGCCGCTACCTCGACCAGGAGGCCATCGACACCGTCACCCGCGAGCATGGTTCTTTTGAGGACAGCGACACCAGCCGACTCTTCGACAACGAAGACTTCGGCTACCGCCGCATCACCGTCCACCGCCCCCTGCGACTGAAATTCCAGATCACCCCCGAGGCGAAGGAAAAATTCCTCGACGCCTGCCCCGAACTGCTCGATGCCGTGCTCGCCATTGAGGAGACCATGGGACCGGAACCTCACTACGACTGGATGGCAACAGATCCAGGCCATCGTCAAGGACCACGGCGGCTGGGCAAAAGGCGCCAAGGGCACCGCGCAAAAGAAGCGCTTCCGCGAGGTCTTCACCGAAACCGACCCCGAGGCAGAGCCCGTCATCGCCAAGCAGGCCAGGGGCCTGTCGGATGCCATCACCCCGGACCTCTTCCCCGTAGGTTGGGCAAAGGAGCAAAGCGACGTGCCCAACAAAGAGCAGCGAAATGTTGGGCACACTCCGCTTTGCCCAACCTACCGCTCGAAAGCTGAGCTGGCCGAACTCTGCGGCATATATCCCGCCGAAGGCGGCAAGGAATTCGAATACGAACCCGACCCCAAACTCAAGGATGCCGAAAACATCCCCCTCAAGGAAGACATCGTCAGCTACTTCCTGCGCGAAGTCCGCCCCTACGTCCAGGACGCCTGGATCGACCTCAAGACCGTCGACGAAAAGGACGGCGGCCTCGGCAAGGTCGGCTACGAGATCAACTTCAACCGCGTCTTCTTCAAATACCAGCCCCCGCGCCCGCTGGAAGAGATCGACGCCGAGCTGGAACAAGTGGAGCGGCGGATCATGGAGCTGTTGCGGGAGGTGACGGAGTGAGCGGGGCTATCAACCATAAAGTTCGCCTGAAATATATAGCACCCCTCCGCAATGAGCGAGCGGCGGCGAACTCCAGTCATGCTGAATATCTTGGGCTAGAAGATATTGAGTCCTGGACAGGTAAACTCATTGCAAGACAGAATGAAGTGGACCCCTGTGTCAAGACAATTGGATTGAAAAATAAGATATAAAATC
>CAYUPV010000082.1:0-11385 GCA_964445885.1 uncultured Methylococcales bacterium | reverse complement strand
CATCGTGGTGGAACACGATGAAGATGCGATTCGGGCGGCCGATCACGTGGTGGACATCGGCCCGGGGGCGGGGATCCACGGTGGCCGCATCGTGGCCCAGGGGACGCCCGAGGATATCATGGAAGAGTCTGCTTCATTGACCGGCCGCTATCTGATGGGCAGAGTCAGGATCGAAGTGCCAACGGCACTGACGCCAGTCGACCCGGAAAAACAGATGGTGGTGCGGTGCGCACGTGGCAACAATCTCAAAAGTATCGATGTGGCTTTTCCTCTCGGGTTGTTGACCTGTGTCACCGGCGTTTCCGGATCGGGTAAATCGACTTTGGTGAACGACACTCTCTATTGCCTGGTGGCGCGGGAACTGAATGGCGCCTCCACTCAATCTGCTCCTTGTGATGGGATTGAGGGATTGGAGCATCTGGACAAGGTGGTGGATATCGACCAGAGTCCCATCGGTCGTACGCCCCGATCCAATCCGGCCACCTATACCGGCGTGTTTACTCACATCCGAGAGTTGTTTGCCGCCACTCCCGAAGCCCGGGCGCGAGGTTATGCCCCAGGCCGCTTCAGCTTCAACGTCAAGGGTGGCCGTTGTGAGGCCTGCAAAGGAGATGGGGTGATCAAGGTGGAAATGCATTTCCTCCCCGACATCTATGTCCACTGCGATGTCTGCAAGGGAAAACGTTACAATCGGGAGACCCTGGAGATCCGCTACAAGGGCAGGACCATCCACGAGGTTCTGACGATGACGGTGGAGGAAGCCCTGGAATTTTTCAATCCCATCCCGGTGGTGGCCCGCAAGCTCCAGACCCTGATCGATGTGGGGCTGGGTTACATCACCCTGGGTCAGAACGCCGTCACTTTGTCCGGGGGCGAGGCGCAACGGGTAAAACTGGCCCGCGAGCTGTCCAAACGCGATACCGGACGTACCCTCTACATCCTGGATGAGCCGACGACCGGCCTTCACTTTCACGATATCCGGCAGTTGCTGGTGGTGCTCCATCGTTTGCGTGACCAGGGCAACAGCGTGATTGTGATCGAGCACAATCTGGATGTGATCAAGACCGCTGACTGGATCATCGATCTGGGGCCCGAGGGGGGCGCTGGCGGCGGTCGGATCGTGGTGGAGGGTACACCATGGCAGATAGCCGAATGCAAGGATTCCCACACTGGCCGTTTTCTTCGTCCCAAGCTGTTAGAATGTGAAACACAATTCTCTGTGGAGACAGGCCGTGGTATCGGCAATGGTAAGGTCCCGGCCCATGGTTGAAGATGAATCATTGTAAAGCGGGGAAAATGAGTTCACAGAGCTAGGTTATCGTCAGTGGTGGCAGCATCATTGATGTCTGGCCGCTGACCCAAAAGGTGAATGAGGAGGAGGGTTAGATGGGGGATTTCTTTCAAAACGGGGTCGTGACGTGTCTGCATCGACTGGCGGACCGCCCCTTGGATGATTTAGAGGCAGAGCTGCTCACTTTCTCCCGCAGACGGCCCATGTCACTGGTATTGCCCTCCCTGTTCTCCGAGCTGGAAGGAAGCGCTTTACCAGCCATTCTAGTGGAGTTGGCGAAGGTCCCTTATCTGAGTGAGATTGTGATTGGTCTCGATCGGGCAAATGAGGAGCAGTTCACACACGCCCGCGACTTCTTTTCCCGGCTGCCACAGCATCATCGCATTCTTTGGCACGATGGACCTCGGCTGCGAGACCTTGACAGACTCCTGGCCTCCCAGGGGCTGGCACCCCAGGAGCCTGGAAAAGGCCGTAATGTCTGGTACTGTTATGGTTACGTCATCGCCTCAGGCAAGGCTGATGTGATTGCCCTCCACGACTGCGACATTCTCACTTACAGTCGTGAGATGCCGGCACGGCTGTTCTATCCGGTGGCCAATCCCGCGCTGAATTTCCGCTTTTGTAAAGGGTATTACTACCGCGTGGCCGATTCCAGGATCCACGGCAGGGCCACTCGCCTGTTATTGACCCCACTGGTGCGCGCGCTCAAGACCATTATGGGGCCCTTGGATTACCTGGAATTTATCGACAGTTTCCGTTATCCCTTGGCCGGTGAATTTTCCATGCGCGTGGATGTGGTGCGGGAGATCCGCATTCCCAGCGACTGGGGGCTGGAGATCGGGGTATTGTCGGAGGTGCACCGCAATCAGGCCCACAGCCACTTTTGCCAGGTGGAAATCGCAGATGCTTATGATCACAAGCATCAACCCCTTTCCGAGGACAACCCGGAGTCCGGCCTGTCGAAGATGAGCATGGACATCGCCAAGGCACTGTACCGCAAATTGGCGACCAAAGGGTCGGTGTTTCACCAGGAGACTTTCCGCGCCCTCAAGGCCACTTATTATCGGATCGCTTTGGATTTTGTCGACCATTATTACAGCGAAGCGCGCATCAATGGTCTGGAGTTCGATCGCCACGCCGAGGAGAGAATGGTAGAACTGTTCGCCCAGAATATCTGGCTGGCGGGAGAACAGTTTCTGGAAAATCCCATGGAGACACCGTTCATTCCCAGCTGGAACCGGGTGGTGAGCGCAGTGCCAGATTTCCTCGACCGGCTTTACGAGGCGGTGGAAGAAGATAATGCAGGGTGAGGATATCCCCTCGCGGAGAGGGAGAGAAGTCTCCCTTCAGTCAATCGGTTTTCGTCAGCCATGCAATCCCGTAAGCTGGCAGGGACAGCTTTTCGTGATGCCGATTGCCCGAGATCAGATCGTGCCACTCACCTGACGGCAGACAGATCGTGTGTGGTTTGAAGGTGACATTGTGTATCGTCAGCAAGGTTTGCTCGGGGCAGTTTCTTTCCAGGGCGAAGATCGAAGATCCAAGGTCGAGAACCGTTTGCGGGCTGTCGGGGTGAAATGCGGACTGGCTGCGACGCAACTGGATGAGTTCCATGAGTAGGTTAAATGCCTGCGCCTGTATTGAATTCGGGTCGTTCAGCTGTGAAACCAGTGATTTAAGATCCCATTTGTGGCGGTTGATCGCCCGGGGTACTGATGTGCATTTCACCCCTTCCAGATCGTTTTCGGTGGCCAACAGGCTGAGAATGTATAAGGCGGGGATTCCCTGCAGGGCCAACATGATGGCATGGGCGCATAAATGGCGTTCGACTCCGAAATCGTCCTTCCCCCGGCAGGAGCCCTGCATGGCACTGAACCAGGCGATGTTGAGTTCGTAGGGAGACTGACTGCCATCGGGTTGGGTTCTCAGTGAGGCCAGTCCTCCCAAAGCCTGCATACCTTCCACCAGATCCAGCACTTCTTCGTCAGGTATCAGTCCCTCCAGCGGTCTGAGCCCGATCCCATCGTGGCTGGAGAGGAAGTTGAGAAAGGTACAACCGGGCGGGGGCGATTCCAGACTGCTTGCCCAATCGGTGAGGTAACCTGCATCGCCTCGGTAGAGAGCATGCAGTACCAGAGGGGGTAAGGGGAACTGATAGACCACGTGGGCCTCGTCACCGTCACCGAAATAGCTGATGTTCTCCCGGTGGGGGACGTTGGTTTCGGTGATGAGCAGAGTACCGGGTGCTACCTGGTCCACCACATCCCGCAGCAGTTTCACGACGGTGTGGGTTTGCGGCAGATGGATGCAGGAGGTGCCTATCCTTTTCCACAGATAGGCAATGGCATCGAGCCGAATGAGTTTCGAGCCCCTGCCCAGATAGCACAGCAAAATGTCCAGATATTCAAACAGTACCTTTGGATTGTGGAAGTTGGTGTCCACCTGGTCGGCACTGAAAGTGGTCCATAGCCAGCGAGGCCCATTGACGGTATCGAAACGAGTCAACAAGGGGGTGGTGCGGGGCCTGACGACCATGGATAGGTTGATGTTGGGATCGACTTCGATGAAATAGTCCCGTCCGGGATCCAGATGCTGCAGATAATTTTGCAGCCACCGATGCTTGCTGGAGACGTGGTTGATGACCAGGTCGGTCATCAGCTTGAAATCGATGGCGATTCGCTCGATATCGGACCAGTCTCCCAATTCCGGAGCAACCTTCAGATAGTCGATGACCGCAAAGCCATCGTCGGAACTGTAGGGAAAATAAGGCAAGACATGAACGCTGCTGAAGCTTTCCGCAAGGTGTTCGCAGAGCGTCCGGTGCAAGGTCTGCAGGGGGTGGGCATTTTCTGTGCGGATGCTGTCTCCGTATGTGATCAGGATGACGTCCTGGTGATCCCATAACTGATTGGGTGAATGGACATCCGGGGCAAAGGCTGCCAGTTTGTCCAACAACCGTTGCGCCAGGGCCGGGGCGTCACTGCCATAGAGGTGGTGGAGATGTGCCTCGAAGCGTTCCTTGATGATGGTGGGAAAGCGCTCCGGCATCTCTTCAATCCCGCAGGTTGATGAACTGCAGCGGCAGATCCAGCTTGGCCTCTCGCAGGATGCGGATCACCTGTTGCAGATCATCGCGCTTCTTTCCCGTCACCCGGATCTTGTCACCCTGGATGCTGGCCTGTACCTTGAGTTTTCTGTCCTTGATGGTCTTGGTGATCTTCTTGGCCAGTTCCTTGTCGATGCCCTGCCGCAGCACGATCTGCTGTCGGGCGGCCTGGCCACTGAGCTGAGGTTCGCTGATCTCCAGGCAGCCGATATCCACCCCACGCTTACTCAGCTTCAGCTGCAGGATATCGAGCATCTGCCGTAGCTGGAAGTCGTTCTGGGCGAGCAGGGTGATCAGCTCATTGTCGAATTCGAAGTGGGCCCCTGAGCCCTTGAAATCGAAACGGTTGGCTACCTCGCGGTTGGCCTGATCCACAGCGTTGGCCGCCTGGTGAAGGTCGACCTCCGAGACGACATCGAATGAGGGCATGAAAATCCTCCTGTATCATTCCTTTTCTTCGTGGAAGGAATCCTCGTCACCTTTGGCAGGGAAATCGCCTTCCTCCCATTCCTCCTGCCCTTCTTTGAGGCCCATCTCCGAATATTGAATGTCATCGGGCTCCACGTCATCCAGAGACGCGGTCCAATCTTCCGGTTCCTCGATGGGTTCGAGATTCATTTCCGTCCAGGCGTCCAGCTCTATCTGATCGATGTCGCCGTCGAAATACTGGATTTCTATCCCGCCGGACACATCATCGATCACCAGCACCTCAAATTTCTGGCTAGTGTCCAGATTCAGGTACCAATTGCCTTCGATGGGATCGAGTTCGTTCATTCCGACCTCCTTCATTAGGGGGACTGTTGGTGCTGTGACTCCGGGTTACCGTGAAAGATACATTTGGGCAGGGAGCAGGGTATTGGTTTTCGGGACGCCGTGAACCCTTTCTTGCTGCGCAATCCTGCTTTGCAAGAAAGCCCTGCCCGAACATCCATGTTCGGGCGCTCGCACGGCTGCGAAAGCCCACCGGACTTTCGGTCCGGCTCGCCCATGGGGGCTCGGACCCCGGCCATCCAGGCCGGGGACGCCCTCAAACCAATACCCTGCTCCCTGCTTGATTCTTTCATACCTCGGAGTGAAATGGTGATTTCATGGGCGTTACCGTGAAAATTTCAAGGTCCCTGTCAGATTTCCGGTGAGATTCAAGGACAATCTAGCATAAACCTTTCAATGTTTGCGACGGCTCCTAATAATTTCATAAGCTTGTCTGATTTGCTGGGTTTTCTCCGTGGCGATTTTGACCATCTCCTCTGGCAGTCCTTTGGCGACCAGCTTGTCCGGATGGTGTTGACTCATCAGGCGCCGATAAGCTTTTTTGATTTCCGCGTCGGAAGCCCGGGGTGTGACCCCCAGGACTGCATAGGCATCGTTCAGGCTTGGTTGTCGCCTGCCCGGCGCACCGCGCTGACGACTCTGACGTTGATAGCGATATTGATATTGAGCCTGGGAGAAGCGCAGTTGAGCCTCCATGAAAGCACGCAGTGCCTGGAATTCAAACCGCGAAAATCCCAGCCGGTTACAGATATGCAGCAGCATTCGTTCCTCGCTGGGATGCAGGCTGCCGTCGGCATAGGCAGCCTGTAGCAGGATTTCCAGGAAAAGGCGCAGCAGGGAGGAACGGCGGCCGATTTCCTGGCGGAACTGATCCAGGGTCTCATCCAATGGGAAACCTGGGGACTTGCCTTCCCTGAACAGCCGGATGGCGGCCTCCCGCATCTCACTGGATAGATCCATGCGATCCATGATCTGACGTGCGATGGCGATTTCCGCTTCGGTGACCAGGCCGTCGGCTTTCGCCAAGTGGCCCATCACTGAGAAGGTGGTGGTGAAAAAAGCCATTTGGATGCGTTGCTGACGCCCGGGTTCAAGGCGTGGAAAGGAATCGAAGCCTTGGATCCCCTTATCGAACTGGTGGCCGATTGCCGCCCCCAGAAGCGCGCCGATGGGGCCTCCCAACATGAGTCCAAAAGTGCCACCGAATACTTTGCCTAACCACCCCATTGCTTGCCTTGTCAATCCATAGAAAAAATAGCATTATGACATGTTTACAGTGAGAGGAAAAAACGCCCATGCCGCCTACGACCCTGTTCGAATCCAGCTTGACGTCACTGCGGCTGGTCGGCCGTGGAAAGGTGCGTGACATCTATGAAATCGATCCCTCTCACCTGCTGATGGTCACTTGCGATCGTTTGTCAGCTTTCGACGTGGTCCTTCCCGACCCGATTCCAGGCAAAGGACAGGTTTTGACTCGCCTTTCCAATTTCTGGTTTGCCAGAATGAGGGATCGAATTCCGAACCATTTGGTGGATCTACCGTTGCAGACGGTCCTGCCTGATCCGGTTGAACGCGATCAGGTAGACACTCGTGCGGTGGTAGTGAAAAGACTGCGCCCCCTGCCGGTGGAGGCGATCGTGCGCGGTTTTCTGATCGGCTCGGGTTGGAAAGATTATCGACGAACAGGCAGGGTGTGTGGCATCGAGTTGCCCAAGGGCCTTCAACTGGCGGAGCAGCTTCCTCAGCCTATCTTCACCCCATCCACCAAGGCGGAAATGGGCACCCACGATGAGAACATCGACTTCGAACTGATGGTCGGTCTGATGGGTGCTGAACTCGCGGCCAAGGTGCGAGAGATCAGCCTGGAGATCTATTGCGAGGCGGCGGCATATGCCCGGGAGCGTGGGATTATCATCGCCGATACCAAGTTCGAATTCGGCCTCGATGATGAGGGGCAACTTTTGCTCATCGACGAACTCCTCACCCCGGATTCTTCACGTTTCTGGCCGCTGGATCAATACCGGGTCGGTATCAGTCCCCCCAGCTTCGACAAGCAGTTCGTGCGAGACTATCTCGAATCCATCGGTTGGGACAAGCAACCACCGGCACCTTCCCTGCCGCCGGAAATCATCGCCAAGACCGCGGAAAAATACCGCGAGGCAGCAAGGCGGCTGGTCGGGTAAATCTGTTACAACCAACCATGTTCGGCAAAGGAGAAGCTCTCTCCGTCGCCGATGATGATATGATCCAAAACCCGGATATCGAAAAGTGTCAATGCATTTTTGAGGTGGTCGGTGAGTGCGCGGTCGGCGGCGCTTGGTTCGGCAACGCCGGAGGGGTGATTGTGGGCAAAGATGATAGCGGCGGTGTTTAACTCGAGGGCTCGTCGGACCACTTCCCGGGGGTAGACACTGGCGCCGTCCACAGTGCCCCTGAACAAGGGTTCAAAGACAATGAGCCGGTGCCGGGTATCGAGAAACAGAGCGGCGAAGATTTCATAGGGCTGATCACGCAACTGGCGTTGCAGGAAGGCCCGGGTCAGATCGGGAGAGGTGAGAGCGTCACCCCGCTGCAAGGGCTCGAGCAAGTGTCGTCTGGCCATTTCCAGCACCGCCTGCAGTTGCACATATTTTGCTGTTCCCAGCCCTTTGCATCGGGTGAAATGTGCATGATCGGCGTTGAGCAGGCCGCGCAGACTGCCGAAGCCGGCCAACAGCTCACGGGACAGATCCACCGCGGTTTTGCCTTTCACCCCTGTACGTAAGAAAATAGCCAGCAATTCCGCATCGGATAAAGCCTGCGGACCTCTGGCCAGCATTTTTTCCCGGGGACGTTCCTGTTCGGGCCAGTCGCGTATGGTCTTCATGAATCTATCGAGAGTTGCCTTATTAAGCTTAGATGGACGTAAACAAATTGCAAAATCGGCGGATTCTGTTGGGGGTCACAGGAGGCATCGCCGCCTATAAGAGTGCGGAACTGGTACGTCGTTTGAAACAGGCGGGTGCCGAGCTGCAGGTTGTCATGACGTCGGCGGCTTCACGCTTCATCCCACCACTCACTTTGCAAGCGTTGTCCGGAAGGCAGGTGAGAAGCGATTTATGGGACACACAGGCGGAAGCTGCCATGGGGCACATCGAACTGGCACGCTGGGCCGATCTCGTTGTGGTGGCGCCCGCCAGTGCCGATTTTCTGGCGAGACTGCGAGTTGGCCGGGCGGATGATTTGCTCACCACGCTATGCCTGGCCACCGAGGCCAAGTTGGTGGCGGCACCTGCCATGAACCACGTCATGTGGCGACATCCCGCCACCCAGGAAAACATCGAAATACTGACGACACGCGGGGTGGAGATCTGGGGACCTGCCGAGGGTAGTCAGGCCTGTGGCGAAAACGGTCCAGGGCGCATGCTTGAACCCGAGGCGCTGCTTGAGAGAGTCGAGGCTATATGGCGACCACGTGCTTTGCAGGGTGTCAATGTCTTGGTGACTGCTGGACCCACTCGTGAGGCGATCGATCCGGTCCGCTTCCTGAGTAACCGCAGTTCGGGCAAGATGGGCTATGCCTTGGCCCAGGTCGCCAAAGAGGCAGGGGCGAGGGTGACTCTGGTCAGCGGACCGGTGGCCATGACACCGCCAATGGGGGTTGAACTTGTCTGGGTGGAGAGTGCCCAGGAAATGTTAGAGATGGTGATGGGACGAATCGAAGGGCAGGACATCTTCATCGGGGCCGCAGCTGTGGCAGACTATAGGCCGCTAAGAGTGGAAGACAAGAAAATCAAGAAGAGCAGTGAGACGGTATCGCTCGATTTTGTCAGGACCCCTGATATCCTGGCTGCGGTGGCGAGCTTAAAGCCACCCCCTTTTACGGTAGGATTCGCGGCCGAAACGGACAATCTGAAGACCCATGCACAGACTAAACTAGAGCGTAAGAAACTGGACATGATTGCCGCCAACCACGTCGGGTGCGGATTGGGATTCGAGGTGGACGACAATGCCCTGCGGGTACTGTGGCGAGGTGGGGAGAAACTGCTTGAAACAGCACCCAAACCGGAGTTGGCCGGAAAACTGTTGGAATTGATCGTGGAGCGATATGCGGAAAAGAATTGAGCTGAAAATATTGGATGATCGCCTTGGGAGTGAAATTCCTCTGCCGGACTACGCCACTATGGGAGCCGCCGGACTCGACCTGCGCGCTTGTCTCAGCCAGCCCGTCAAACTTTCCCCAGGGGAGACGGTATTGATTCCAACGGGGCTGGCCATTCACATCGCCGATCCAACTTTGGCGGCGCTGCTGCTTCCCCGTTCCGGGTTAGGCCACAAGCACGGGATCGTACTGGGAAATTTGGTGGGCCTGATCGATTCGGACTACCAGGGGGAAGTCATGGTGTCCTGTTGGAACCGAGGGCAGATGCCCTTTACCATCGACATCGGCGAGAGGATCGCCCAGATGATATTCGTGCCGGTGGTGCAGGTTGAATTCGAGCGGGTGGACAACTTCGATCCCAGCCACCGCGGCGAAGGCGGTTTTGGCCATACGGGAAGGCAGTAGGGGGAACTATGGGTCTCGCGCGGTGGTTGATTTTGGTGTTTGCGATCGTGATTGCTGCCCTGTTGCTGGCTACGGGGACACTCTATTTTTTGTCATGGCACAAATACGATCAGGATAAACAACGCTTTTGGGGAGAATATGCCCGCTTGGTTGCCTGGCAGCTCGGGAGTAGAACCCAGGATCTGCAAACATTCATTCAGGGACTTGCGGAGGATCCCAGGGTCATTGAAGCGGCCCTTGCCGGAGGTAGAGATCTGGAGACAGAGGTATCGCGTTTGTCCAGTATCGTACCCGATTCGCTCAAGGTTCAAATTCTTCCCCCCGGCCTGGAGGTGGACCAACGTTCCATGAGTTTCGCCGATCTGGATCTTGTCCATCATGCGGCAACACAGTCACCGTTTCCTTCTGTCCATGGTTTCGGTTCTCCGCAAAGTCATTTGGCGGTGGCCCATGCCATCAAATCCAGTGATCAGGTAATCGGGGTGATGCTGGTGGCCATCGATCCAAAATGGCTCAGGGAGGCTTTGCCTGTCCCTGCTGAAGGTGCCATTGCACTCCTGCAGGGTAAGTTGACGTTGTTTTATCGGGGTGATCCTGCCCTGAAGTCCTTGGCGGAGCATGGAACGATCCCGGTCCCCGGAACGGGTTGGCATTTGCGCTATTGGATTCCCTTCACTGGGTTGTGGGACAGGCTGGTAGTGTTGGTGGGGCCGTTGCTGGCTCTGGCCTTGGTTGTAGGGGGGTTTATTTTGTTTACCCGATGGCTGAGAAAAGCCTTATGGCATGATGCGTCCACATTGTTTACCTTGGTGAACGATTTGGTTGAAGGTACATATCGTGGTAGCTATACCCTCGATTTACGGGAGTTCCAGTCCCTGGTGGATAAACTCACCATGGTTGTCAACAGCAACCGAGAGAGGCCCCGGCTGGTTTCTTCACAGCATCAGCAAAGGAAGGAGGAGGGAGCTGAGATACCCAATGAGAACCTGGTTTCCATGTCTGCCAGCAGGGAGGCTCCAGAGACTCCTGCCACCGCGAAGGTTGCTGCTTCTGCCACCACCATCCCGGATACGGTTTTTCGTCTCTGTGACATTCGTGGCCGGACGGATGAATGCCTGACCCCCGATGTGGTGCGTGAGCTGGGGCGGGTGATTGGCAGTGAGATCCAGGCCCAGGGCGAACAGACGGTGGTCGTGGGTCGTGATTCACGTTCCAGCAGTGATTCCCTGGCACAGGCTTTGATCGAGGGCCTGCAGGCCAGTGGGCGGGATGTGATCGATCTGGGAACCGTTCCCGTGCCGATACTCTATTTTGCCAACCATTATCTCACCCACCGGGCGGGGGTCATGGTGACGGGAAGCAGTTGTCCTGGAGAATATAATGGCCTGAAGATCGTGCTCGAGGGCAAACCCTATTCGGGTGAGGCTTTGCTGAGTCTGCGGGATCGTTACAAGCGGGGTGAGATCAGCAGTGGAATGGGAATGTTGGAGCACCAGGATCTATTGGCCGATTATGTCGGTCACATAATCGATGATGTTCAGATTGGCAGACCGATCAAGGTGATTGTGGATAGTGGTGCCGGGGTGGCGGGTGAGGCAGCTTCGGCCCTGCTTAGAACGCTGGGCTGTGAGGTCGATGAATTGCATAGCAAAGGATTGTTAGACCCATTTG
>CAYUPV010000081.1:0-11388 GCA_964445885.1 uncultured Methylococcales bacterium | reverse complement strand
AACAACAGCAATATTGCAACTGATGCTATTGCATTGCAACTTGTTGTGCCAATTTTACCGGCATTTAGCGGAATTATTGATCTCTATGATACGGAGAATAAAGTTATTAAAAAACATATTGTTTTGACAGATAATGATCTTTACCGCTCAAGATATGGCTTTTTCATGATGCAGCAGTACCTCCGGATCAAGGCGGAACATCCGGAGGTGCTGCTTTTCTATCGCATGGGGGACTTCTATGAGTTGTTTTTCGATGATGCGGTCAAGGCCTCGCAGTTGCTCGATCTGACCCTCACCTCGCGCGGTGAGTCGGCTGGCCAGCCGGTACCCATGGCGGGCATTCCCTATCATGCGGCGGAAAATTATCTGGCAAGACTGCTGAAGGCGGGAGAGTCGGTGGCGATCTGTGAGCAGATCGGTGACCCGGCGAAATCCAAAGGGCCGGTGGAACGCAAAGTAATGCGGATCCTCACCCCCGGCACCGCCACTGATGAGGCCCTGCTGAGCGACCGTCGTGACACGCTTCTTCTGGCCCTGACACCCATGGAAAGCCGTTTTGGCCTGGCCCATCTGGAACTGAGTTGTGGCCGCTTTGCAGTGCTGGAGGTCCAGGATGAGAGCGCCCTGGCCGCTGAATTGGAGCGTCTCGATCCCGCCGAGATTCTGGTACCGGAAGAATGGCCTCTGCCTGAGTGCCTGAAACAGCGATCCGGGATCACCGCGCGTCCTCCATGGCATTTCGATACGACGAGCAGCCGCCGTACCCTGTTGGAACACTTCCGGGTCCAGAGCCTGGCGGGCTATGGCTGTGACGAGATGGCTGCCGCCATCGCTGCCGCGGGTTGTCTGCTGAATTACGTCAAGGAGACCCAGCAAAGCGGGTTGCCCCATCTGACGGCCCTCTCGGTGGAGGCAAGCACGGACACCATCGGACTCGATGCCGCCAGCCGGCGCAATTTGGAGCTGGACTCGCATCCTTCCGGGTGCAGTGAATACACTCTGCTGGGGGTGCTTGAGGCCACCATCACCGCCGCCGGGGGGCGGTTGCTCAGACACTGGCTGCACCGGCCGTTGCGCCGCCGTGGTGAAATCGAGGCGCGTCTGGATGCGGTGGGGGAACTGCTGGAAACCAGCGACTATACAGACTTGCGCGAACAACTGCGCAGAACCGGAGATATCGAGCGGGCCGCAGCACGCATTGCGTTGACCAGCGCCCGGCCGCGGGATCTGGCCATGCTCAGACAGACCCTGGTGGTATTGCCAGACATACAGGCCACGATTGCCGGTTGTGAGACCCAAAGGCTGAGAGAGCTTGAGTCAGGTTTGACCGCATTGCCCGAGGTGCTGGATCTGCTGTCTCGTGCCGTTGTTGCCGAGCCCCCCGCGCTGATTCGTGATGGCGGTGTCATCGCGCCTGGTTTCAACAGCGAACTGGACGAGCTGCGTGCCCTCAGCCAGCGCGGCGATGACTATCTGCTCGAGCTCGAGGGGCGCGAACGCGAACGCACCGGGATTGCCAATCTAAAGGTGCGTTACAACCGCGTTCACGGCTATTACCTGGAGATACCGCGCAGCCAGAGCGACGAAGTGCCTGCCGATTACATTCGTCGCCAGACCTTGAAGAATGCCGAACGATTCATCACGCCCGAACTCAAGAGCTTCGAGGACAAGGTACTGAGCGCACGGGAAAAGGCCTTGGCCTTGGAGAAGGCTTTGTACGATCAGCTTCTGCAGACCCTGACCCCATGGGTGCCCGAGATCCAAGGTCGCGCCCGGATAATAGCGGAACTGGACGTATTGGCCAACCTGGCCCAGCGGGCCCAGGCGTTCGATTGGCGCCGGCCGGCACTACATTCAGAACCGGGGATCACGATCCGGGGTGGCCGCCATCCAGTGGTAGAGCGCCAGGTGGATACCTTCGTCGCCAATGACCTCGAGCTGACACCGCAGCGACGCATGTTGATCATCACCGGCCCCAACATGGGCGGCAAATCTACCTACATGCGGCAGACTGCTTTGATCGTCCTGCTTGCCCACATAGGCAGTTTCGTGTCCGCCGAGAGCGCAGTAATCGGTCCGGTCGACCGTATCTTTACCCGTATCGGCGCCTCAGACGATCTGGCTTCCGGACGTTCCACCTTCATGGTGGAGATGACCGAAACCGCCAATATCCTTCACAATGCCACAGAACAGAGTCTGATACTGATGGATGAAATCGGGCGCGGCACCAGCACCTTCGACGGACTTTCGTTGGCCTGGGCGGTGGCCGAGTTTCTGGCGAGGGAACGGCATGCTTTCACCCTGTTCGCCACCCATTACTTCGAGCTGACGGCGCTGACCGATCTGCTACCCGAGGTGGCCAACGTCCATCTCGAGGCAGTCGAATATGGTGACAGTATCGTGTTCCTGCACGCAGTCCGTAAAGGACCTGCCAGTCAGAGTTATGGATTGCAGGTGGCGGCCCTGGCGGGGGTGCCGGAAAAAGTGATCGACAGGGCGCGGAACAAGCTGGAGGAACTGGAAACCCGTTCCCGTGATCAGGAAACTGCACCGCCGCAGCTGGATCTGTTTGCGGAGACGCTACCCACTCCATTGGAAGAGCGCCTGCGGGAGATCGATCCCGACGATCTCAGCCCCCGCGAAGCGCTCGAGTTGTTCTATGAACTGAAGACTCTGAGCCGCTGATCTCCCTGAGCCAAGTTCAATTGGCGGTTTTCAAAAACTGCAGAATGGCGCGGGATTCTTCCGCGGTCAGGTTGGCCCGTATGCGCATATGCATCATCGCCACATCCCATTGGGCATCGCTGTATCCAGGCGGATTGCGAAGGTTATGGCAGGAGCCGCAGTTGTCAGTCCATAATTGGGCACCACTCCGGTCGATTCTCTGGGGCTGTGGAGGTTGTGTCGTTTCTGCCCGGAGGCCGCAGCTCAGAACCGACAATGCCGATAGAACCATCAATAATTGCATGCGTTTCATTTCAGACCTCCCTTAGAAGCCGGTTGCCACCTGGAACAGCAGGGCGTCGTCGTCTTTGGCGCCGTCCCGATTGTCGAATTCATAGGCGAACTTGAACAGCGTGGTGGGATTCAAGTAGTAGTTCATCCCGATGGTATAACGGTTTTCGTCAAAGAATGCCGGACTGCCGGGCTGATTCAACCGTTCGAAACGGAAGACGCCCTCCAGATCCTTGAGCCAGCGTAAGCCTGCCAGGGTCGGACGGTAAGCCACTTGTCCATAACCGCCTATCACCTCGTTGCTGAATCCGAGTCCCGGGCTGTTTTCCACCTTGCGCCATGCCCATTGTCCGTGGAGATCTATTCGACCCATCAATGATGGATAGACATGCACGTAGTTGGCGTCCACGATATGGGTGGTGACATCCCGGCTGCTGGAAACGAAAGGATCTCTGGCGCTTCCCAGCTCGAAACTGTACCCCACCTCGAAACCCGCCAGCGGAACGATGCCAATGCGGCCGCCCACCGATTTACTGCTATCGATACTGCTACTGCTGAAGTTCTTGAAATCGAGACTGCCATCATTGTTTATCTTATTAGGACCATTGGCCACATACAGGGCATAACCGACCCGGCCCCCGGTTAGACCGATGAAACGAAGCGGGACCGCTCCCCGCACCTGGGCGCCCACTAATGTCTTGGCCTGGATCCGGTTGCCAACGTCGATACTCAAGGGCTGGTCCGGCAACTTGTTGATCCATGCCGGGTGGAGTCTTTCGATGAAGTAATTGGTGGGATTAAGGAACTTGCCCACCCCAAAAGTGAGATAGTCGTTGAAAAGATAGGAGATCTGGGCATACTCCAATCCTACATTGGTATTGCCATCCTCCAGTTCGAATTCCGCTTCCCCTTCGAAGAATATCCGGTCATTTAACCGCCACAGAAAGATGGGATTGAAACTGGCGTTGAACGAGGAGTGTTCACGCTGGGAATCGGTGAAACCGGCAGCAGCGTAACCGGTAATAAGTAATTTGCGCATTCCGGGCATCACGGCCTTGGCCTGTTGCTTCGCTTCAGCTGCCTCCTTCTTGACCTGCTTCAATTCTTCCTTGACTACGGCGACCTCTTGTTGTGAGGCGCCTGCCACAGGCTGAGTGGCAAGACGTTTCTGCATCTGCTCCATCATCGCCTTCATCCGCTCGAAATCGCGTTTGAGCTTGTCGTATTCTTCCCTGGAGACGTATTGACCCTTGTCCCGCGCTGCGGCTGCCGGCAGATAGGCGACGCCGATCAGCGCTGTCAGTCCCAGACTCATGGCAAGTGTTTTCATGATGATGCCCCCTTGATTTTGGATCAGGAGATTCGCGTCTATAAGCTAACCTTTTTCTGTCCCAAATGGCAACGAATACGAAGCTTTCTCGGTATTCTTGTTTATGGCTTGGGGCCGAAAGCTTTCTTTATATAAGACAAAATGTCCCACAATTGGGCGTCGGTCAGATCTGCACCCCCCCTGGGTGGCATGGCCAGGGGCGATCCAGGGCTTTGAAATCCGTCGCGGACCCGCTCGAAGGTCTGTTCCCAGTTTCTGGACAAGGTTTCGAGTGTGTGATTGAAATCGGTCGTTCCAGGAATCACGCCCCGGCCATCGTTGCCATGACAAGCCGCGCAATAGGTTTGGTAGAGGACTTCGCCCTTTTCCGGATCGGCCTGGTCCAACGGTGAAGCAAGGATGGCTAAAGGCCACCCAACCATGAAAGACCATAGAACCAGTTTGCGCACTTCTCTTTCCTTCCATTGATAACTGCACGAATACCCATTGGCCAAACCGATCAGGTTTGACGTTTGCCTGCTAGCTTATCACCGGAAGGGATCGTACAAAAGCCCTGAGCCGGAACATCCAGCGCAGCATTGAACTTGCTGGAGAGATTCTGGAAGGCGATCAAACCGGTCAACTCGACGATGGCATCCTCATCGAACCATTGTTTGAGCCTCTCCACCATGTAATCGGAAACACCGGCATCGGTCATGGTCATCGCTTCGGCATACTCGAGGACCGCTCTTTCCTTGTCACAGAAGAGACTGCTTTTACGCCAGTTTAACACGGCCTGAACCTTCTCCTCGCTGCCGCTGCGCTGCGCCAGCAACCAGGAATTGATGTCGATGCAAAAACCGCAGTGATTGATCTG
Organism: uncultured Methylococcales bacterium; assembly: GCA_964445885.1. Taxonomy (GTDB): domain Bacteria; phylum Pseudomonadota; class Gammaproteobacteria; order Methylococcales; family Methylothermaceae; genus Methylohalobius. Next base: position 6,247 of record CAYUPV010000081.1, on the reverse strand, counting down.
GGATACCCGGACAGTCACTAAGGTGCGCAGGACTGGATCCAACGGTGAGCGACGGCGGTCGAGCGCACCATAGAGCAAGGCAATGGTTGCAAACAATGGTGGCACCCGGCCCCAAAGCAGGGCCGGCTGAAGCACCTGTCCGTATTTGCGCCGCTGATGCCAGAAAAATGGCCGCAACCACCAGGGATATTGATTTAGAGGTTTGGGTTGAATGCGCATGTCGGTTCACCATTTGGTAGTTTAGAGATTCACCGCAGAGACGCAGAGAGCGCGGAAAAAACAAAAAATAAAACCCCCTGCGCCCTCTGTGTCTCTGCGGTAAAAAAAGTCAGTTGCTATATCCATGATAGGCCGCGGATTTGTCGTCGGCGGTGAATTTGCGGCAAACAAAGTGGGTTTTCCTCTTTGGTGTCATGTAGGTTTCTTGGGTTCTCTGGGGAGACGCCGGTTTTTTATTGACGTTGCTGACACAAAGGCATACGTATACCATATGCGCATCATGAATGCGGTCACGGTGTAAGGAAGATGCGGCTACCCTTCATGGTTATTATTTTGCTTCGTTCAAGGTTCATGTCTTCATTTGCACATCACTGTAAGAACGCCGGTTACCCGGCGACCTGAGTAAAGGAAATCCATATTTTGCTTATCAGACTTTTCCGCACGCTTTGAATGACCTTCCGCTATTTGTTCAACTTAGCGGTTATAGCCACGTTTCTTAATGATTTACCAAAACTGGTACCTCACTCCCGTAGCTGCATCTTCCTAAGCCGCTATCTCAGAGACTAATAGTACCCTCTGCCTTCTCGCAACAGCACTCCCTATTCATACTCCTGATACACCTCCGTCTTCCCATCCTCCGTGAACTTCAGCACCGAATAAGCATCTTTCCGTCCACCCATCTCCATCCCCGGCGACCCCGAAGACATCCCAGGAACCACCAGCCCCTTCACCTGCGGCCGCTCCCACAGCAGACGCCGGATCTCGGTGGCGGGGAGGTGGCCTTCGATGATGTATCCATCCACCACGGCGGTATGACAGGAGCGCAACTTCAGCGGGACTCCGTAACGGTCCTTCACTGTATCCATGTCGCCGGTCTGGTGTTCGACGACCTCGAAACCGTTTTTCTTCATGTGCTCGATCCAGGCGCCGCAACAGCCACAAGAGGGGCTTCGATAGACGGTCACCTGCCAAGCGGAAGATTTCCGATCAGTGCTGCCGGGTTCTACGGCAACTGCCGTGAGCGCAGAAAGCAACAATCCTATGGTGATGAGTACAAGGTTCCTCTTTTTCATGTGTGCATGACCTCTTCATTGAACAAAATTTGGCAGGCGAGCCCATCACTACCTTTCTCCACATAAATCCAGCGACCCCGGATCGAATGATGAAAGTCGTTAACAATCTCTGATCAAACTGGAATTCGTTTTTCCAAGCAGTCATCCGCCACAAGTTTCTCCCTCCGGCCAAAATGACACTCGTTCGAGATTCATACAAAAACAAGGGACAACCCCTTTTAATCAGAGTTGCCCAGCACCTACAACTTTACCCACCGCAACCTCAACGCATTGAGCACCACCGACACCGAACTGAGGCTCATCGCCGCTGCGGCAAAGACAGGCGAAAGCAACAGCCCGAAAACCGGATACAGTACCCCGGCGGCCACTGGAACGCCTAGGGCATTGTAAAAGAAGGCAAAGAACAGGTTCTGCCAGATATTGCCCATGACCGCTTCGGACAGTCGCCGCGCCCGGGCGATTCCGCGCAGGTCCCCCTTGACCAGGGTGATGTCGGCGCTCTCCATGGCGATGTCGGTGCCTGTGCCCATGGCGATGCCCACATCGGCCTGGGTCAGGGCCGGGGCGTCGTTGATCCCGTCGCCGGCCATGGCCACCTTCCGGCCCTCGGCCTGGAGCCGTTTGACGATGTCGGTCTTGTCCTCCGGCAGGACCTCCGCGAATACCCGCTCGATGCCCAGCCTGCGGGCGACGGCCTGCGCGGTGGCGCGGCTGTCTCCGGAGGCCATCATCACTTCCACGCCTTCCTTGCGCAGGATCTTGAGGGCGTCGGGGGTGGATGACTTGATGGGGTCCGCCACGCCGACGAGTCCCGCCGGCCGGCCATCGACGGCGACGAACATGACCGTCTGCCCTTCCTGCCACAGGGCATCGGCACGGTGCACCAGCTCATCCAGAGCAACTTCCAGTTCCTCCATCAAGCGGAGGTTGCCCAGGGCCACCTGCCTGCCTTCCACCGTTCCTGTGACCCCACGCCCGGTGAGAGAGCGAAACCCCTCTACGGGCGACAAGTGCAATTTCCTTTCCTGGGCGCCTCGAATGATGGCCGCCGCCAGCGGATGTTCACTGACCTGCTCCAGACTGGCCACCAGGGACAGCATTCGGTCCTCATCCAGGCCAATGGCCTCCACCGTGACCAGCCTGGGCCGGCCCTCGGTCAGGGTCCCCGTCTTGTCCACCACCACCGTGTCCACTTTTTCCATGGTCTCCAGGGCCTGGGCATCCTTGATCAGAATCCCCTCCAGGGCACCGCGCCCGACGCCCACCATGATCGACATCGGGGTGGCCAGTCCCAGGGCGCAGGGGCAGGCGATAATCAGCACCGCCACCGCATTGACGACGGCATGGGCCATCCGGGGTTCCGGTCCCCACAGGGTCCATGCCACGAATGTCACCAGGGCCACCGCGATGACGATGGGCACGAACCAGGCGGCGACCACGTCCGCCAGTCGCTGGATCGGCGCCCGGCTGCGCTGGGCTTCCTGGACCTGGCGCACGATCCGGGCCAGGAGTGTGTCGCCACCCACCTTTCTGGCCTCGATCAGCAAGGTGCCAGTGCCGTTGATGGTGGCGCCCACCACCTTGTCGCCAGGGCCTTTTTCCACCGGAATCGGTTCGCCGGTGAGCATCGACTCGTCGACACTGCTGCGGCCTTCGATCACCACTCCGTCCACGGGAATCTTCTCGCCCGGTTTGACCCGCAGCCGATCACCCACCCGGATCTGATCCAGGGGTACGTCCTCTTCCGCGCCGTCTTCCTTCGTCAGCCGGTGGGCAACGGGCGGTGCCAGTCCCAGCAGCATCCGGATCGCCGCACCGGTCTGGCTGCGGGCCCGAAGTTCCAGCACCTGTCCCAACAAGACCAGCACGGTGATGGTGGTGGCCGCTTCGAAATACACCGGAACCCAACCTTCCGGAGTCCGCAGGTTGTCCGGGAAAATCCCGGGCATCAGTACTGCCACGGAGCTATAAGTCCAGGCCACCCCGATCCCCAGAGCGATGAGGGTGAACATGTTGAGCCGACGATGCACCAGGGATGCCCAGCCACGCAGGAAAAAAGGCCAGCCGGCCCACCACACCACCGGGGTAGAGAGTGCCAGCTCAATCCACTGCAGTCTCCGGGCGGTCAGGAAGCCGGGCAATGCCTGGGGGGCGAGATCATGGCCCATGGCCAGAAACACCACCGGCAGCCCCAGAATCAACCCAAGCACAAAGCGCTGGGTCATGTCCGCCAGTTCCGGGTTCTCCTCTGCCACCGCCGTCGCTGCCAGGGAGCGCGGCTCCAGTGTCATGCCGCAGATCGGGCAGTTGCCGGGCTCGGAGCGGACAACCTCGGGGTGCATGGGGCAGACGTATTCCACCTTCTGAACAGGTACCGACTCCAGCGTCATGCCACATTTGGGGCAGGTGCCAGGTTGCGCCTGTCTGATCTCGGGATGCATCGGACAGGTATATTCCACCTCCTCGAATGTAAATTCCGTCGTACGCTCCAGGGGCCGGGCACACTTTGGACAATATCCCGGTTCTTTGGAGGTCACTTCCGGATGGGCCGGACATTGACAGACGGGATGACAGGTGCATCCCGGAGGAAGCGGCTGAGAATCTGGCTGGCGAAACCTGTCGAACCAGCGGGTGCCAACAAAGAAGTTGTACAGGGGCACCCAGACAAGCGCGAAATACCAACCGTAGGCATAGCTCTCCACCAGCCCGAGCCAGAAACTGGACCAGTTCAGCCAGGTGAAGCCCGGCAGCCATTTCTCCCAGCTTAGATAAAGTTGGTGCTCGGGAAACAGCAGGCAGCAGACGACGCACAGGGTGTAACTGATGGCTAGAAACAGGCCGGTGGCCTGGCCGGTGGCGTGGAGGGAAATTTTGCTTTTCATGTCTTGCCTCCTGGTTTGCCCCTGGGTACGAACAGAGGGGGCGCCAATCCCAACCGTTTCGCCCGGTGGGCAAATTTGCGATCATCGAAGCTGGCCATGCGGTCGCAGTGCCGATAGGCGGCGTGGTGAAGTGCGTCGGCGAAGTCCAAACCTTCGCTGATGTTCAAAGAGACAATGAAACCATACGGCATCAACTCCTGCCTCAAACGTAACCGATTGGTTACACTTAGTCCATGTACCGGATCAAACGTACTGATGAATTCGTCACTTGTCTGGATGGACTCAAGGACCGGCAAGCCAAAGCGCGGTTGATTCGCCGCCTGGAAAAAGCCGCCCGTGGCAACCGGGGTGACGTGAAACCGGTCGGCGGCGGAGTATTCGAAATACGGGAGCACTTCGGCCCCGGCTGGCGCATGTAATACACCCTGCGCGGCGCTACGATCATTATCATGCTTGGGGGCGGTGACAAATCCAACCAGGCGAACGACATCGCCAAGGCTATCCGTGTGGCGCAACGATTGGGGGAATGACCGATGACCGAACCTATTCAAATCAGCGACCTGTCCGATTTCGACCCCGCAGAACATTTGTGGGACAGGGAAAATATCGCAGCCTACCTGTCGGCGGTTTTGGAGGATGGGGACAGTAGCGAGCTGGCTCATGCGCTTGGTGTGGTGGCCCGCACCCGTGGCATGACGGAAATCGCCAGGGAAGCGGGCATCAGCAGGGAAGCCTTGTACCGGGCCTTGCGGCCAGGATCGTCTCCCACACTGGATACGATTGTCAAGGTATGCCGTGCCCTGGAGTGCAAGCTGTCGGTGGTAGCGGCTTGAATCAGGCTGTTCCATGTGCCGGGATAAGCCGGTGGCCCATAAGGACATTTTTTGCTTCACGTTGGCCCCCTCGTTTTCAGCCACTGTAGCACCCAGCCGTAGATCACCGGTAGGACCAGCGAATTCAGGACCAGGAATGTAAGCATGCCGACGACCATTGGCGAAGCGATGCGTCGCATCACTTCGGAAGCCGTCCCATGTCCATACATGATGGGCAAGAGACCGGTGATGATGGCGGCAGCGGTCATGGTGATGGGCCAGATCCCCAGCTTCGAAGCAAACAGAGAAAAGCTGTCAGCCTCAGCCGATTCGCACGATATAAACTAACGTTTCGGAGTTCATTTTGCTGATTTATTTCGGCATCATGCATTGATTCATGAGGCCTCCAGACGCAATATCTTAGGATCAAGTTGCAGGGCTTGCACAAAGAAACCTTGCACATGCCGTTCGATGGTTTCCATGACCAGAGTGACGGCATCTCCAAGGACCTGTTTCAATTCCTCCATCGTTCCTGTGATCAAGGCTCGGAAGACCTGCCAGAGCCGGGCGGCGAAGTCGATTTCCGTCACATTGGTCGATATCGTCTGACGGATATCGGAAAGACGGTAAAAGTCATGCTGCTGTCTGGCGATCATCAACAGACAGAACCGGATGGCAGCAAGATGGATGGATGCCACATAGGCGGCATAGTGGTTACTTTGTTCCTGGAGCCATCCAAGATGCTGTTTGGCCTCCTTGAAATAGACTTCGATCGCCCAACGCAGGGCATATAGTTCCAAGATGCGCCCGGCTTCAAGACTGAGATCGGTGGTCAAAAAGACGGCCCAGTCATGTTTCCCGGCCTGCGTCTTCTCCTTGGTGGCGGTACCGCGAACGAACAATAAGCGGACTTTACGCCAGTGCGCGTTTTCTTCCTCAGAGAGATTCAATTCCACGTCCAGCACTTTTGCTTGGCACGGCTGACCCGGGACCTTTTGCCATTGTTTGCGGACACACGCCCGATACAGGGCTTTCACATTCAACTCCTGGAAAACGGCCTTGCCATCCTTCCATTCCCTGAGACGGTACTTCATCTTGTTCTTCTTCATCCGCAGAATCGGCGTCAAACAGGCCTCATCGGCCACGCGGATCATCGTTTTGGTGCCAAACCAGGCATCCCCCAGTAAATAGTCGGCGTCTATCCCACCCCGCTGGGCCCGGGCGATCATGTCCCTGGCCATCTGGGGCTTGGTCTGCCCCT
>CAYUPV010000080.1:0-11424 GCA_964445885.1 uncultured Methylococcales bacterium | reverse complement strand
GTCCCGAAAAGCACTCCCCTGCTCCCTGCCCACACGAAACTTTCACGGTAACGCTCATGAAATCTTTTTTCACCCAAGAGCATGAAAGTCGGAAGCAGGAGGCAGGGGCTTGTTTTCAGGGACACCCTTCAAACAAGCCCCAGCCTCCTGCCCCCATGTAACTATCACGGTAACATTATGACAACTCCCAAATCTCTGGTTGGCGTGATCATGGGTTCCAAATCAGACTGGGACACCATGCATCACGCCACTGATATACTTGAGCAACTCGTCATCCCTTTCGAGGTCAAGGTCGTTTCCGCACACCGCACACCCGATCTGTTGTTTACCTATGCCAGTCAAGCCAAGGAACGGGGGCTGGAAGCAATCATCGCTGGCGCCGGAGGGGCCGCCCACTTACCCGGGATGGTCGCCGCCAAGACGGCCTTACCTGTTTTGGGCGTGCCAGTTCGATCCCGCGCCTTAAACGGCATGGACTCTCTTCTTTCCATCGCCCAGATGCCCGCCGGCATACCGGTTGGCACACTCGCGATCGGCAAGGCCGGCGCCATCAACGCCGCTCTGCTGGCCGCTGCGATTCTGGCCAACAAATATCCCGAGATCGCCAGCGCACTTGAGACTTTTCGTCATCGCCAGACGGAAGCCGTGCTTGCCCATCCAGATCCCAGAGAGGACCAGCCATGAAAATAGGTATCATCGGTGGTGGTCAACTGGCACGCATGCTTGCCCTCGCAGGGTACCCATTGGGATTGGAATTCATGGTTATCGACCCTGCAGAAGATGCCTGCGCTTCCACCCTGTGCGAACACCTCTGTGCCGCCTATGACGACCTTGGTGCCCTGGGCCAACTGGCAGAGCACTGCGATGTCATCACCTACGAGTTCGAGAACGTTTCCCTGGAGGCAATGGAATCCCTCGTTTCCACGACTTCGATCCATCCTTCCCTGCAGGCCCTGGCGGAAAGCCGCGATCGCTGGAGAGAAAAGAGCCTGTTCCAGGAATTGGGCATTCCTATTCCCAATTTCCTTGCCATCGACAACCGAGAGGCCTTGGAAGAAGCCCCCAAGACTCTGGGCTGGCCATTTCTGCTCAAAACCCGTAGGCTCGGCTATGATGGCAAAGGGCAATTCCTGATCCACACCGCCAAGGAGATGACAAAAGCGTGGGAGAACCTGCAAGGCCAGGCATTGGTCGGTGAGAGCTTCATCCCCTTCCAGCGTGAAGTTTCCATCATCGCGGTACGCAATTTACGCGGACAAACCGCTTTTTATCCACTGACCGAAAACGTTCATAAAAACGGCATCCTCCACCTGTCCCGCTGCCGCCCCAACGATCCTCAAACAGAACAGGCCGTAGAGTACGCCAGGCGGCTTCTGGAATGGTTTGATTATGTGGGCGTCCTAGCCCTGGAATTGTTCGAGATCAACGGCCACCTCCTTGCCAATGAAATGGCACCCCGGGTCCACAATTCAGGTCACTGGACCATAGAAGGCGCCGAAACGAGTCAATTCGAGAACCATTTGCGTGCGATTCTGAACCTCCCCCTGGGCAGTACCGAACCGGTGGAATACACCGCCATGGTCAATTTCATCGGCGTTCTGCCGGAATCAACCGATGTACTGGAACAACCCGGCATCCACATGCACAATTACGGCAAGACAGAACGGCCTGCTCGCAAGGTGGGGCATGCCACCATACGTGCCGCCAGCATCAAGGCCCTGGAGGCCAGGTTACACCACCTGCAGGCCCTTTTATCCTGAATCAGAGGCGTCCCATGGCCAAATTAGAAATCGAACGCTTGCCAAGCCCAGACCAGCCGACTTACCCAACACATCCGTCCCTTCCTTGGTATCGAGCCAAAAGACTGCGGCTGTTCATGATAGTAACCTCTGTCACTCTGCTGATCGGCCTGCTCGTGGTTTTCCTGCGCCCCCCCATATACCGGGCCAGCGCCTCCCTGTTGACCAATGCACCCACTGCCGCCGATCAGGCTGAAACCATCGTCGATCCGCAACATGTAGCCATTCAGCGAGTCCTGCTCACAGCCCGGCCCTTGCTGGTGGAAACTCTGCGGCGCCTCGAGCTGAAAGGTCTGTTGCCCAAGGAAGGTCTCACTCCAGCCGACATCAAAACCCTATTGAGCGTGGAACCAGTGCCCGATACCAACCTGGTAGAGCTTCGCGCCGAAGGTACCGACCAGAACCTTCTCGCCCCCCTGGTGAACACCTGGATCGACGTCTATATGGAAAACCGGGCCAGGCAGATCCAGGCAACGACCGGTGCCACGCTCGATGCCCTAAAGACGCAGCTTGGCGCCCTGGAAGTCAAAATCGCCAGCAAACGACTTGAGTTGGACGAATTTCGCCGCCGCTACGACATCGCTTCGCTGGAACGCAGCGAAAACGATGTTCTCGCCCGTCTCCAAGGACTGAACGATTCATTGAACAAGGCCAGCGAAGAGGAAGTCCAGACCAAGGCACGCTTGCAGGCCATCAGGAAGGACATTGCCGAAAATAAAGCCGTTGTGCCCGAAAGCGATGAACGGGTGCTGGCTGTCCTGGTGGAACAAGCCCAGAGGCTGCGTGAACAACTGACCGAACTGAAACAGCGCTTTACCCCCGATTATATCCGTCTCAATCCTCAGTACAGTAAGGTTCCGAAGCAACTGAAGGAAGTCGAAGCCAAGATCGATCAATTGACCGGTAACGGAAAGAAGATCGTCCTCTCCAGCGCCGAGCGGGACTATGCCAGCGCCCACCAGGCGGTGGAGGAAATCAGTCAACAACTTCAGCAACAAAAACACTTGGCGGCCGAATTCAGTTCCCGTTTCTCTGAACACGAGGCGCTGGTAAAAGAACTCGAGCAGATGGAGGAAAATCAGCGCGAACTCCAGAACCGGATCACCCGGCTGGAGGTGAAACAAATGGAGGACTATCCCCAAGTGGAAATCGTCGAACGCGCCTACTTTCCACAGCACCCCATCCGTCCCCATTATTGGCAGGAAGCCACCTGGGTTCTGCTGACTTCCCTCGGGATGGGGATCGTGGCAGTCTGGCTGACGGAATTTCTGACCCGGCATGACAAATCCACACCGGAAACCCGACTGACTCTGTCTGGCGTTCATGTCTATGCCAGTCCGGAGAGTCAGGATCTACTGAGTGAGCACAGAGAGTCTTCCCAGGCCATGCTGCAGAATTCTTCCAACCCTCACAAACTGTCGGGTCCTGGCTTACATGAATTGAGCCGCAAGGACATTGAAGTCTTGCTGGACAGCGCAGACCTGCGGACACGGCAAAGTATCGCGTTGCTGCTGAGCGGATTGACCCCGGACGAGATCACCCGGCTCGAAACCACTGATTTCGATCTGAAAGAGAATGTCATCATTACGCCCTCCCCACACCGACGCAAGCTGGCCCTGGCACCGCGCCTGAAAACCTGGATGACCGCCAGCGGCGGCTCCCCGCTGGTACCCACCAACGTTGAAGATCTGGCCAAGTTGATCTACCTGACCGCCGTTGAGGCCGACCTGCCACAGCCGGAAACTGTCTCCCCGTCCTCCTTACGCCACAGCTATCTGCTCTATCTGTTGCGCCAGGGCCTCAGGCTGGCCGATCTGGATAGAATCGCCGGCCCGATCCCCTTGGAGGAACTCAGCCTATACCGACAACACATCCCCCAAGCCACGGACACCTCGGCCTCGGGGGTTCAGCTGATTCATCCCTGCCTCCAGCTCTGACATGACCCAGGCGGTTCCCATTCCCACCCGACAGTATGACTGGCGCCTGATCGTTCGTTTGGCGCTGCGTCACAAACGACGCTTGTGGACCGCCCAGTCCATCGCATTACTGGCCGCCCTCGCAGCGGTTCCGGTTCCACTACTGATTCCAACCCTGGTGGACGAGGTGTTGCTGCATCATCCGGGTACCGTCACCGCCTTCATAGACCGCTGGCTTCCCGCCCCCTGGCTGCCACCTCAATGGCAGGGGGCGGTTTGGTACATCGTCGTGGTATTGGTGGTCTCAGTGCTGTTACGTTTGTTTGCACTGGGCTTCAACGTCTGGCAGACCCGGCAATTCACCGAGGTCTCCAAGGATGTCATCTACCGGCTGCGCTCGTCCCTGCTGCGCCGTCTCGAACGGGTATCCATGGCCGAATATGAGTCGCTTGGCAGCGGTACGGTAGTTACCCACCTGGTGACCGACCTCGACACGCTCGACAACTTCCTTGGCGTCACCATCAGCCGCTCCCTGATCGCGCTGTTGACCATCATCGGTACCGCTGCGATCCTGTTGTGGATCCACTGGCCTCTGGCACTGTTCATATTGTGCCTGAACCCCCTGGTGATCTATTTCACCAAGGCCCTGGGGAAACGGGTCAAACAGCTCAAGAAGAAAGAAAACGCCGCGCTTGAAGTGTTTCAACAGGCATTGACCGAAACCCTGGATGCCATCCAGCAGATCCGCTCGAGCAATCGTGAACATTTTTACTTTGAGCGCCTGGTGGACCACGCGGCTGAGGTCAGGACTCATGCCACCAACTACACCTGGAAAAGCGACGCCCTGAATCGTTTGAGTTTCGTGGTATTCCTGCATGGAGTCGATCTGTTCCGCGCCACCGCCATGGTCATGGTGCTTTTCTCTGACCTGACCATCGGCCAGATGCTGGCGGTCTTCGGTTATTTGTGGTTCATGATGTCACCCATTCAGGAATTACTGGGGATTCAATATGCCTTCTACAGTGCCCAGGCAGCACTCACTCGCATCAATCGCCTGCTGGAACTGAAACAGGAACCCCGCTATCCCCATGTTGCCAATCCATTCAGGGGCAAGCGCACCGTCGGGATAGCCGTGGAGAAGCTCCATTTCACTTACGGTAATCGCGAGAACCACGAGGTACTGAAAGGCGTCAGCCTGAAAATTCAGGCAGGTGAAAAAGTCGCGCTGGTGGGAGCCAGCGGCGGTGGAAAATCCACCCTGGTGCAGGTACTGATCGGCCTCTATACTCCGAAGGAAGGCATGGTCTATTACAATGGCGTGCCCATCGACCATATCGGCATGGAGGTAGTGCGTGAACACGTGGTCACGGTGCTGCAACATCCAGTGCTATTCAATGATACCATCCGCGCCAACCTCACCCTGGGAAGGGAGAGCGATGAGGCGTCCCTCCGGCGGGCACTCGAGATCGCCCAAATCGCCGAGACCGTCGCTTCCCTGCCAAAAGGGCTGGACACCATCATCGGCCGTTCGGGGATGCGGCTTTCGGGTGGCCAGAGACAGCGTCTGGCCATTGCCAGGATGATTCTGATGGATCCGAGCGTGGTCATTCTGGATGAAGCCACCTCGGCCCTGGATACGGAAACGGAACAACGCCTCCACGCAGCCTTGACAGACTTTCTCGAGTGCCGTACCACCCTCATCGTCGCCCACCGTCTGAGTGCGGTGAAACAGGCGGACCGGGTGGTGGTATTCGAAGACGGTCAGATCTGTGAACAGGGGGGACATGACGACCTCCTCGCCCAGGGCGGGCTCTATGCTAAACTCTACGGAGAACGTCAGCAGGCCTTGCTCTGAAGTCAATGATCTCTGTCGCGACAGTATTCCTTCAAGCTGTCTTGCCCATCGATATAAGAGGCTGTTTCCATCACCGCCTGGGCATCCTCCTGAGTCATCAATTGCAAACACAATCTAAGACCTTTTCATGGATCGACCCACTTCTTCCCAGTATGATTTCCACTCCCACTCCACTGCGTCCGATGGCACCCTCAGCCCCTCCGATCTGATTCGCCGTGCCGCTTGCAACGGCGTCAGATGCCTGGCCCTGACCGATCACGACACCATTGACGGCATCCACGCCGCCACACTTGCTGCAGAAAACGCAGGCATCGAATTGATTCCCGGGGTGGAAATCTCTGTCAGCTGGAACAAGAAATGCTTTCACATTATCGGATTGGGCCTCGACCCCCACAACCCGGTCCTTCGAGAAGGGCTGGCCGGTCTGCAGCGACTGCGTCTGGAGCGGGCCGAACGGATGGCGGGAAATCTGGAGAAACACGGCATCACCGGGGTATTGGAGGCGGTCAGAGAGATGGCGGGAGAAGGCATGATCACCCGCACCCACTTTGCCCGTTTTCTGGTGGCCCGTGATCTCGCTCCTTCGGTAGCCGGTGTGTTCGATCGTTTCCTGGTCAGGGGAAAACCGGGTTACGTGGCCACCCAATGGGCCGACCTGACCGACGCTCTGGCGTGGATCCAGGCGGCGGGAGGGCTGGCGATCCTCGCCCATCCGTTACGCTACCGCCTCACCGCCAGCTGGCTGCGCAGATTTCTTACTGCATTCCAGGCAGCGGGTGGGCTGGGAATGGAAGTCGTGTGCGGCAACGGCACTCCCCAGCAAATCGCCACCTGCACCGACTATGCGCGCCGTTACCGACTGCTGGGATCAGTGGGTTCGGATTTCCATGATCCGGCCTTTCCCTGGATCGATCTTGGCAGACTTCCCCCCCTGCCTGCCGGTGTCACACCGGTATGGACCCGGCTGGAGAATCGCTGACGATGGGACAGGAAATCACCCGCATCGAATTCACGCTCGAGGATTTCGCCCGCTTTCAGCAAAAACTTACGCTGGAAACCGGGAGGCTCAGCCGCCTCGAGAGACAAAAAGCGTTATCTGTTTCCCCTCCCGTAGGGGGATTCGAGATCGAAGCCTGGCTGGTCGATGAACAGATGCGTCCAGCCCCGGTCAATGACCGCTATCTGAAACTTCTGTCTGATCCACTGGCCTCGGCTGAACTGGCGCGTTTCAATGTCGAACTGAACAACCTGCCCAGGCCTCTGGAAGCCGATGCCCTGAGACGGTTCCATCACGATCTGGAGGGTATCTGGCGCCATTCCTGCCAGACCGCACGCAGGCTGAGGATACATCTTTTGATGATCGGTATTCTGCCCACCCTGCGCCAAAGCGATCTGACCCTGGCCAACATGTCCCCCCTCAACCGTTACCAGGCGCTCAACGAACAGATCCTCAGACTACGCGGCCAACCGCTGCATCTGGAGATCACAGGTCATGAGCATCTGGAATGTATCCACGACGACGTGATGCTGGAGTCGGCCGCCACCTCTTTCCAAATCCACCTTCAAGCCCCCCTGGAACGAACGGTCGCCTTGTATAATGCCTCGATCATGGCTTCCGCTGCTACGGTGGCGACAGGAGCCAATTCACCCTATCTGTTCGGCAAGGACCTGTGGGCCGAGACCCGGATTCCGGTCTTCGAACAGTCCATCGATATTGGCGGTTATGGGGACGCCATCCATGGCCCGCTGCAAAGAGTCGGTTTCGGCAGCAACTATGCCCGAGAACGGCTGACGGAAGTGTTCGAGGAAAACCTGGCTCATTTTCCGGCCTTGCTGCCGATCCTGTTTGACGACCCTGCCGAACAGTTTCCGCACCTGCGTCTGCACAACGGTACCATCTGGCGCTGGAACCGACCCCTGGTGGGTTTCGACGAGGACGGTACTCCCCACTTCCGGATCGAGCACCGGGTGCTGCCTGCAGGCCCTACCCTCGCCGACATGATCGCCAATGCCACCCTGTACTATGGTCTGGCCGAAGCATTGAGTCAGGAAACCACCTTATTGCCATTCGCCCAGGCCAGGGACAATTTCTATCTGGCCGCCATGCATGGCTGGGATGCCCATGTGATCTGGTTCGGCGGGCAACATTGGCGCCTGCGTAAACTGCTCCTGGAGGAACTCATTCCGCTGGCTCGGGAAGGATTACAGCAATTGAAAATCAACCACCGGGACAGTGAATATTATCTCGACATCATTCGTCAGCGGGTGAGCGCCGACCAGAATGGCAGCCAATGGCAGCGTCGCTTCATCGCCGCCCATGGCAAGGATTTCTCTCGGCTGAGCCAGACCTATCTGCACTATCAACAACGAGGAAAACCCGTTCACACATGGCCGATCTGAACCTGCATCAATTGAACCATATTCCACAAGCCCTGCTGGACATCGACGCCCGTGATCTGTCCACCCTGCTGCCAGGACCCACTCTGCTGCATCTGGAGGGCAAAAGGCGGGAGCCACTATTCGTCTCCGTCCTGCTGCATGGCAACGAGGTCACAGGACTGCTCACTGTCCAGCGGCTATTGAAGAAATACCAGCAGCATACCCTGCCGCGTTCCCTAAGCATCTTCTTCGGTAATATCGAGGCGGCAAAGGCTGGCCTGCGGCGTCTGAACGGTCAGCCAGATTACAACCGTATCTGGCCGGGCACCGACCACCCCGACTGCCCGGAAGTCAGACTGATGGCCAAGGTTTGCTCGATCATGCGGGAACGAAAAGTCCAGCTCAGCATCGACATACACAACAATACCGGGCGCAATCCCTTGTATGCCTGCGTCAACCGGCTGGAGCCTCACTTCCTCAATCTGGCCGCCCTGTTTGGCCGACTGGTGGTCTACTTCCTGAGGCCCAAGGGCGTCCAGTCCATGGCTTTTGCCAAATTGTGTCCAGCTGTGACCCTGGAATGCGGCAAACCCGGCGTTGCCCAGGGCGTCGAACACGCCCTTGATTTCATCGATACCTGCCTGCACCTGGAGGCTATCTCCGACAAACCACTCAGCAGAAGTAGCATCGATCTGTTCCATACCGTTGCCCAGGTCCGGGTTCGCAACGGAGCCTCATTTTGTTTCACTGACAGAGAGGCCGATCTGCTTTTCCGCAGCGATCTCGACCATCTCAATTTCACCGAACTCCCGGCCGGTATTTCCCTGGGCGAAGTGCACGTGGATACATTGCCAATCATCGCTTTCGACGAGGAGGGCCGGGAGGTCACCGATCGTTTTTTCGAGGTGGGGGAAGGAAAACTACAGCTCAGGCAAAAAGTGATGCCGTCGATGCTCACCCTGGACGAGCGCGTCATCCGTCAGGACTGCCTGTGCTATCTGATGGAACGGCTGGATGAGACCGATCCCCTCAAGGGGAAATAAGCGATGACAGGTATCTTCCCGGTTTTGCCCGAACCCTCTTTGCGGCAGGACAGAGTTGCCGCCCTGACACCTGCCTGAGTTAGAACAAGGGTTGAATCACACCAGCAAAGGACTGCTTTTCCCAGAATCGAGCAAATCCAGCTCCGGCTCGTCGAAATCAAACTGCTCCGCCAAGGGAGTCTGATCGATTCCCAGTATTCTGCGGATCGACCGGTGAATATGCGCGGGACGGAGCATCGTACCGGCTGAGTCTGCCTGCAGGGTCTGTGGATTGATCGCCGTTTTTTCATGTTCCGGCCCTGACAGCCCCACGATACGGTTGGTCCATGGCTGGTTCTTCATCATCAGCATATTGGTCGTGGCTTGCCAATGATCCTTGCCATTCTTGCTGTTGTAATGAGGCGTCCGACCCACATCGGAGTTCACATGCACGAGCAGACGGTCGTCGATTCCCAAAGCTTCGGCCTTGGACCACAGGTAATCCAGTGTTCTGGTGGCCGAAAGGCACAGATCATCGATGCGCTGGTCATGATCGTGGTGAGTGTCCCAGGACAGATACGCCTCGATCCCGGCCGATACACTGATACCGGCGGCAAAACAGACCAAGGCCTTATGGATGCCGTTGAGCACCCGCTCCACCCTGTCATGGCTGCCTTCATAGTCAAAAGCCTGCGGTAAGCGGGACTGAAGCCTGGCAAACAGGTCATGATTGGAGCGGGCAGAGAACAGTTGCTCCAATTGTCGTTGCTCATAGGGCAGGTTGTCGTTGGGTTGCGCCGCCAGACGTTCCAGGCGCTCGAGCCGATAACGCTGCAGAATCTCCCAATCGGACCCACGCAGATAGAGCGAATTGGTCCGACGCCGATTGGCATTTGCCAATGATGCCAGACTCACCCCGTCCGTCAGCCGGGTATAAGCCTGAATCCCACCCCCGATCTGGGGCCCACCGAACACCAGCCAGGGTATCGGAAGCCCTTGACCGGCAACTGCTGCATACAAGGCGCTGATGGATGGATAACCGTTGGCCAGCCGGCCTGTCTGCTGATGTTGGCCTGCGCTGCTATGCGAACCGCTCTGCAGGTCAACCCCGTTGATGACCAGCATGCGGTCATAATATTTCTCAAAAAAGGCTTGGTTTTCCCCCAGCGGGGCATACCAGATGTTGCCCGCCCTCCCCGCGCCACCGCTGTTGGCATAACGGTTGATAGCTGGATTGTTTCGGGGATCCGTCCAGGAACTCTGATCCATCCCGCCCCGCAGAAAACAACTCAGAAACACCGGACCGTCCCAGGGAATGGTGGTTTCCGCCTGTGCCCGGCCGATCAAACCCGGTAGGGAAAACGACATGGCCGCGGCCAAGCCACTGCCACCCAACCGTTGCAAAAAGTCTCTGCGCTTCATGGTATGACTCTCCTGTTCATTCAACTCCAATCCGGTCAGTTGTTGAGATAATGAAAGTCGCCGAACAGATACAGCAAGACAGCGTTCCAGCCTCGGATCGTCTTCTGCAAATCAGCGACGGAAGTACCGTTCAATTGGCTGACCAGACCATAGTAACCCCCTTCACAAAGCACATTTTGGGACGGATCGGCCGGTGTACCATTGGCCACGACCTCCTGAAACAGCCCCCATGTGGCCTGGATTTCGGGGTCGTCCTGAGTCAACTCTTCTCCCAATATTTTCCAATGCAGATATCGGATGGTGTCGAGTATGCGCTGATTGGCAGCGGCCACGCCGGGAAGGTCACCAGGCTCGGCATCTCTGAGCAGGCGGCGTTGCACCTTGGGCAGACTGAACTCTTTGACTACCAGGTGATCGGTACACACCAGCTCATTGAAGGCGGCATCGGCCACCACCGCCATGGCCGCGGTCATGTCCCGATTCCTGGTGACGGCGTTCAAGCCTCCATCAAATCCCCCATACAGCAGCCCTGGGCCTTTGGTGACATCGTCGAACAACACCGAACCGGTCAGCGAGGCGGTGAGTACCTGTAGTTCCTCGGGAGTCAGCAAACGTTCCATCCCGATCTGGGCCAGATTCTTGCGATTCTGTTCGGTCAGGCCACCTTGGATGGAACCGGCGCGGAACAGCGGACTCATCACCATGTCCACCAACAGGTCCCGGATCACGTACCCGTTGTTTCTGAATCGCGTCGCCAACTGATCCAGAACGGCGTCCTGGAAGTTGTATGCCTCCAGATCCGAAGCATAATCAGGATCGGACGGATCCACCGGTTTGGGCAGAGGATCCCTGCCGAACAGGCCCCGATACCAGAAATAGACCGCCCCCTTGGCAAACCTGGGATCGTCAGCCAGTTCCCGGGTCATCCATCCCAGCGCGGATTGGCCGCCGTTGTCCGCCTGGCTGACATCCAATCCAATGTAGCCACCCGGCATGGCAATCCCTTCGAACCCGGGAGCAAACATGTCCCG
>CAYUPV010000079.1:0-11426 GCA_964445885.1 uncultured Methylococcales bacterium | reverse complement strand
CCATAAAAATTCCGGTTTCAAGCCGGGAAGCGGCAGACTGTCAAACAGATGCGCCGACAGCACAATGCCAAGCACCAGATCCAGACCTAACAGTCCCACAGCTTCCTGAATGTTGGTTATCTGGCGGGGACGGGCATAGAATCCCGAATTGGCAATTCTCAGAAGCCTGGCTACCAGGGAGGCATCCCTGCCCAGCAGTTCAACGATGCGGTGGAGGTTGCTGCTGGGAGAATCGATCTCCTGCCGTAACGCGAAATACAAAGACGGCAGTGACGGCAGGTACCGAATTTCGGCCATCAGTGCATCCAGCATTGGATTGGCCTGCAACCATGTCCATACCTGAAAGCCCCGATCGATGGCCGCTATGAGTGCTTCCGGGCCACATTGCGCCGACAGGAATTGATGAATCTCAACCAGTGAGTCATTGACCTGGGCCGTTTTGGGTGTCAGGCCCAATCGGATGACCATGACATCATAACTTTTCAGCTGCGCCAGAAAAGGCTCCCAGGTGTCTCGATCCCTGCCGCAATAAACCACTACCACAGCAACTTCATGTTGCTGCAGAACCTCCAGGGTCGTTTGCGTATCAGGGACCCTCACAAACTCCCAGGGTTTTCCATGGATACTGCCAGTCAGTTTTGCATCAGCCTTGTCAGCCTCAGCTTCCACCCACACGACATAAGGCTTGTCCAATACGCTATTCATGGTGTTTGACTCTGCCCCAACAAAGCAGAATCCCCCTCACAGAGACAATCTCAGACTGGGAAGGATGGTCACAACCGGGCTGTCTGACCGGTTGCACCTTACTAAAGCATAGCCTGGTAAAACCATGACATTTGTATGAGCGGGTCTTGACAGCTACAGAAAGTCAACCTGGTCATTTTTCTTCAGCCATCAATGACTGCGGGTCACACCATCCCAGTTTTTCCTTGAGTCCCGAGGCCCGCCGGATGGGTTTCTCGATAGCCTTGGCGAAGGTGTCCCGGTTTCCCGCCAGACTACAGTGTATCCTTGCCCGGGTGATGCCGGTGTAAATCAGTTCCCGGGTGAGGACCGGACAAGGCTCGGGCGGGAGGACCAGCAACACCTGGTCGAACTCCGATCCCTGGCTCTTGTGAACGGTGAGGGCCCAGGCAGGCTGCCAGTCGGGCAGGCTGCGTACCGGTAACCGGCGCAGGGTGCCATCCATCTGAAGGAAGCAGGCTTGCATGTGATCCTGGTCGTGCCGCCAGAGAATCCCGGTGTCGCCGTTGAACAGTCCGGTCTCGTAGTCGTTGCGGTTGATCATGACAGGCAGGCCATGAAATTCCCGGCCTCCTGAGATGAGCCCCCGGTTTTGCAGGGCGGTTTCGATGCGCTGGTTGAGTTCCTCCACCCCCCAGGGACCCTTGCGGAGCGCGGCCAGCACCCGGATCTGAACGAAGAGTTCGATGGCTTCCTGGACTTCCCGGCACAGGAGGAATCTTTCATAGCGTGAGACCGCCCAACCGATGACCCGGTGGTCGGGCATCGGGTCGGTCTGTTCCAGCCAGGTCAGATCCGGAGAGTCACTCTCCAGACAGGCCAGTGCCGTATCCGGATCGTTGCCGTTGACCGCCCGGGCCAGCTGCCCGATGCCACCGGACGCATCGAAGCGCCAACTCTTTCTGAGCAGGGCGATGGCATCGGCCACCGGAGGCAAGGGTGTTCTGGCTCGTACATTCTCTGGAAGCGGGATACCCAGTGTCGCCAGCATGGAGCCTAAGTCATCGCTGTAACGGATCTCCCGGCCGTGGCCGGTGAGGTCACCCAATACACTGCCGGCATCCACCGAGGCCAGCTGGTCGCGGTCACCGAGAAGAATCAGACGGGCTTTGGGCGGCAGAGCCTCGGCGAGCCGGGCCATCAGAGTCTGGTCCACCATCGAGGCTTCATCCAGTACCAGGCAATCGAGTGCCAACGGGTTTTCCCTGTCGTGCATGAAACGGCCACCGTAGACTCCGAGCAGTCGGTGCACCGTGACGGCTTGGTCCGGGATGGCGGAGATCACTTCGCTGGTCACCTGGAAGGTCAATTGGTCTTTGCCCCCCCGTATGGATTCGCTGAGACGCGCCGCTGCCTTGCCAGTGGGGGCGGCCAGCCTGATCCTGAGATCCGGGACGAGACCGAGCAACAAGGCCAGAATTTTTATGACCGTGGTGGTCTTGCCGGTGCCGGGACCGCCGGCGATGACCGCGAAGCGGCGGGTCACCGCCATGGCGGCAGCCACTTTCTGCCAGTCAGTCCCGCCAGTGTTGGGAAACAGGCGATCCAGGAGCATTCGAAGCTCCGGGGTAGGTGGCATCGTTACCAGACGGCTGGTCACCATATCGGCCACCTGCCGTTCGTCACGCCAGTGACGGGCCAGATAGAGCCTGGTACCGTCCAGGATCAACAATCGCACCTTCTCAGGCGAGCCCACGCAAGGGGACTGTTTAAGGATTTCCAGCCACTTCTCCAGTGGGGGGGCGGTCCAGAATGAGCCCTCTTCGGCTTCGGGAAACAAGGGCCTGCCGCTGTAATCCTTGAGATCCACGCACACGTCGCCTTCCAGATTTCTGGCACTCACCAGGGCGGCGGTGCAGGTGACCCAGTGGTCTTCCGCCAGACCGGCTTCTTTGGCCACGAAGCGGGCGAAATGGACCGCCAGGGGCGGCAGGAATCCCTGGGCCAGCAGACTGTCCAGCTTTGTGCTCATGCCGTCTCCTCCCGGTGGGTGAAGATCTCCTCGTCCAGCTGCCGGATCAGTTCGGCGTCGGGTCTATGGAACCAGATACCCTGCCCCGGGCCAGTGCAGGCCGTCATGCCGCGCAGGAACAGATAGAACACGCCGCCGAAGTGGCGCTCGTAGTCGTAACCGGCCAGCCTTTGCCGCAAATAGCGGTGAAGGGCGATGCTGTAGAGTAAATACTGAATGTCGTAGCGCCGCAGCCGGATCTGCTCTTCCAGTTTCGGGGAGGTATAGTCCCGGCCAGTTCGCCCCAACAGATTGCTCTTATAGTCGGCCAGATAAAATCTGCCTCCGGATTCGAATACCAGATCGATCACGCCGGTCACCAGACCACGGAATCGGGCGCCGGTGAGTCTGGGAAGATCCTGGTTCCCGGTGCTATCGCGCAGTAGGGCATCCAGTGCGGCTGGATCCACCTGAGCGGTGGCGAAATCGAAGCTCAGCTCCCGCAGCTGACGAGCGGGATCCAGGGCTCCCAGCTGCAGATCAGTGCCGTCCAGGGGTGTGTGGACGACCTCCTCCATCCACCGACCCAGGGAATCCAAATCTTCCCCCACGTCGAGGCTGAATCTTGGGGCAATGACTGGCGCCAGTTGCTCCACCTGGGAGGATACATTTGCATGGAAAACCAGTTTCTCCAGCAGCAGATGGAGGAAGGAGCCCACCTGGGGACCTGCCGGGAAACGGAAGGGAAAAGGGGTATCAGGGCCAGGCCGCCCTGTCACCGTGGATACCTGGTGCAGGTCCCGGGTCAGGGTGCTGTAGGACTGGATACGCCAGTCGGTGGCAATGGTGCCGGTGAATTCGGCGCGTTTCAGTTCGGGCAGGTCTTCCGCCGGTGTTGTTGCAGGTCCCGCATCCACTTCAGGCAGGGGTTCGACCCGGAGGATGTCGGGATTCGCATGCTTGAAGCGTTGGCGTACCTGGTGATGGGAAGGGGGGGAATGGCCATCGAAGACCTGCGGGCGTAAGACACGCAGATCCTCCGGCGTCTGATCCGGATGCAGCAGCCAGGCCAGGGCGGTCTGGCCGGCGTGTCCAGGTTTGCTGCCTGCCCCGCCCCACACCAGCCACAGGGCGCTACGGGCCCGGGTCAGGGCCACGTAGGCCAGGCGCACGTCCTCGGCCAGGCGTTCCTTCTCGGCGGCCAGAAAGGCATCGTCGCCTTCCTGCCAGTCGCCGGTCACGCAGGCCTGGCCGTCCTGGTGCCATTGCAGCAGGCTGTTTTTATCCTTATCCCGGGGTTGACAGGCCCAGAGGTAGGGAACGAACACGATAGGGTATTCCAGGCCTTTGCTGGCATGGATGGTGACGATCTTCACCAGAGCCTCGTCACTTTCGAGGCGGAGTTCTGTAGTCTTCCCTGCTCCGACTTCGCGCTGATGGCGGAACCAGACGATCAAGGCATCGATGCCGGGATGGGTGCGTGAGGCCTGCTGCAGCAGCTCGGCCAGATGGAGCAGGTTGGTGAGGCGCCTTTCCCCTTCCCCGCTGCGCCCGAGAGCGGCCACCAGGTCGAAGCCGCGCAGAAGGTGCTGGAAGGCGGCCATGAAGCCTCTTCCAAGCCACAGTTCCCGCACTGACATAAGGTGGTCGACCCATTCGATCCAGCCGCGGTCGTCCTCCAGTCGCTGGTGGAGTTCTGCGGCGGTCAGCTCCAGTACCCTGGCCGCCAGGGCACGCCGGGCCAGGCCCCTGTCTTCCGGAGAAGCCACCGATTCCAGCAGGGTGAGCAGGGCCTCGGCCTCGACGGTATCCCAAATCCGATCCCGCAGCACCGCCACCGAATTGATGCCCCTCCGCTTCAGGGCTTGTTTCAGATTGACTGCCTCGAAGCCGTTGCGCACCAAGACCGCGATGTCACCCGGTTGCACCGTCCGGTCTCCCAGCCTTGCCGTCCCTTCTCCGGCCTCCTGCAGCAGGTGGGCGATTTCATAGGCCACGGCAGCGTGGGTAATTTTTCGTGCATCTTCGACACCCATTGCTTTCGGCTCGCCGTTTCTCTCTCCCAGTGGAAGCGTCCACAGAGTCAATGCCGGCACGGTCTTTCCGGCACGGGTCAAAGACGTATGCTCTTTGGCTGCGGGAACGGCCTTGCGGTAGGGAATCTCTGGAAAGACGAAGGGATCATTGCGGCTGAAGATCAGGTTGACCACCTCGATGACCTGAGGGGTCGAACGCCAATTGGTGTCCAGGGTCCAGAGATTGGTGTCTCCCACATCGCGGCGGGCGCGCAGATAGGTGAAGATGTCGCCGCCGCGAAAACTGTAGATGGCCTGCTTGGGATCGCCGATCATCACCAGGGTGGTGGCGGAAGCCTGGTGATAGAGTTGGCGGAAGATTTCGTACTGGATGGAATCGGTGTCCTGGAATTCGTCGATCAGGGCCACGGGATAGCGCTTGCGAAGATGCTCTGCCAGCTCGAGGGCATTGTCCCCGTCCAGGGCGGCGTGGAGGCCGGTCAACAGATCGTCGTAGGTGACCAGTTGCTGTTGCCGCTTGCGTTCAGCCAGTTGGGTTCGTACGATTTGCGAGGCAGCGGCCAGAAGATGGCTCTTCAGTGCCATGCAATAGGCATCGAATTGCGTCTGGACATGTTGGCAGGCATGAAAAAAAGGATGATCCGGGGAATCGTCGCGTCCGGTTTTCTTCAGGTTCTGCTGGATATATTCCCGGGTCAATATCTTGAAGGAAGGAGGCAGATACCCCCCCTGGTCGCCCGTGAAAAAGCCAGCCAGCTCCTCCAGAGAAAGGTTCAATTCCTCATGTTGATAGCCTTTCCCCCTGGCACGGCTGAGCCGGTCGTTGTGCAAGAGAATGTCATGAATCTCACCGGCGATCTTGTGCCAAACCGGCCGCAGCTGTTCGATGGCCTCTTTCAGGGACTCCCGTTTTCCCTCGATCTCATCCCGATCCGGTGGGTCGGGCAGCCATTTTTTTGGTGCTGGATTCAGCAAGGGTGTCAACTTCCCAGCCAGGCCGGAATAACCGCCCAGCACTTGTAACACCACTTCGACCTCCCCCCTGTCCAGGGGATAAAGGGCCTGGCGCCACCAGTCGGCGATGGCCTGCAGGCGAAGCTCGTCGTCCTCACCCATCTCCGCCTCGAAGGGCTGGCCGCTGAGGAAAGCGAAGTCACACAGCGACCGCTGGCAGAATCCGTGAATGGTATGGATGGCAGCCTGTTCCATACTGCGTACCGCCAGGGTCAGCCGGTCGCGGACCCGTGTATTGCCGGCAACAAGACGGCGAAACAGCCGGCGCATAAACTCGTCTTTGGCCAGGGTCTTAAGAGCATTTGCCAGGAACGGCTCCATGTTCGCCGAATCCTTGCCAAATACCTCGGGAAGATAACCTTGGGCCAGGAGTTCCCAAAGGGAGTCTTCGTCAGGCGTCTCCAGCAGCGGGCGCAGCAGGCTGCCGGTGTGCTCGTCTTCCACATAGCCGGCGATCTGCAGCGCCTGATAAAGGCGGGCACGGATGCGACCGCGAAGTTCGTCGGTCGCGGCATTGGTGAAGGTGACCACCAGGATCTCTCCCACATCCCGGCCAGCCAATACATGGCGCAGATACAGGTTGGAAATGGTGTAGGTCTTGCCGGTCCCGGCACCGGCTTCGATGAGCTGAAGTCCTGTGAGGGGAAACTCGAGGATAGCTTCGGTATCGAGCGCTCTCATGCCTTTTGCTCCCGGTATTCGAAGATCTGCCCGTAGAATCTCTCCGCCAGTTGGGGAAATTCACCGGTTTCCAGCGGATGGCCTGAGGTACCCCGGAGAAGCAGCTGGACATAGGGGTCGTCCCTGTCGCCGGGGATATGGTTGTGATCGTTGCCATTCCATTGCTTTTTGGCGGCATTGAGGGCCTTCTCCCTTTTCCTCTCTTCATTATCATTGCTGCGTCCCTTGCCATACCAGCTTTTGGCCCAGGCCCAAGTCGCCTTCTCGAATACCGGCAGAGGGGTATGAAGCCCTTGCCAATAGAGTTCGAAAAGGTCCAGCAGCATCCTGCTTGCCGTTTCCGGTCCGAAACCTGTCGCCAGGGCAAAGCTTTCATTGGCTGCCAGATGGAGGCTGCGGCGTTCAGCCTTAGTACCTTCGACCATAATCCAGAGCAGATGATCGAGCCATAGGGCCAGCACGTCCTTGCCCTTGAGGCTGGCGGGGCGGAAACGGATCAGGCCACGCTCAGGCCAGAGACGGGTGATCCGGCCTTGAAGGACCCAATCCCTTCCCCTGGTGTCCGTCAGTTCCAGGCTGACTTCGGGGGATATCGGTGGGCTGCCTTGCAGGTTCAGTGCTTCCAGTTCCTGCAAGAGTTTCTGAACCTCCCGGACCTGGTCAGAAAACACCTTGTTCCCGGGGGCCCCGTGGGGCAACAGGCCCTCTGCCCTCAGGATTTTGGCAGATGTCTCCTGCCCCTGTAGCCAGTCGGCAATCAGTCTGTCCTTGATCTGATAGGCTTCCAGGGAATCCAGTTCGAAGGGTTCGCTGTCGGGTTCCCATACCACCTCGTCGAGGAACAGCCGCAGACGGGTACGGACAAAACCTTTACAGGGTTGGGCCAGGAAGTTGACCAGTTTTCCCGGAGTAATGGTCCTGCTGTCGGATTCCAGCTCCGGCAGCCTCAGGATCGGCCAGGGTTGTTGCACAGGCTTGGCGGCCTCCTCCCGCAGGGCCCTGGCCGTCTGCAGCCACCAGGGATCGAAACTGACGGGATCGTTGAAGTCGTAGTTGCGGGGGCTGAAAGGCTGCAGGGGATGCTCGGTGGTGATCGTTTTGCTGACCGGTGCCTCCCCATCACCCCTGGTATAATGCCGGTCCAGATAATCCAGCAGTTCCCGGACCAGCACCGAGGGCTGGAGTTCACTGTCGTCTTTCACCGCCCTGCCGGTGTAACTGATATAAAGCCGGTCTCTGGCTGCCAGCAAAGTTTCCAGGAACAAGGCGCGGTCCTCGACGCCGGGATGCGGATCACCGTGGCGGTGCCGCTCCTGCATCCGGTCAAATTCGGAAGGGGTGTCCCGGCGGGGAAAGGCATCGTCCTGTATCCCCAGCAGACAGACCACCCGGAAAGGCACGCCCCTGAGAGGCTTCATGCCACAGAAAGTGACGCCGCCGGAATAATACCGCCCACCGTGGGTTCGGGTACCCAGGGACTGGGTCAGCCAGTGACGGATGAGTCCGGGGGTAAGCTCCACGGTCAGGTCGGCCGCCTTCTCCGACAACTCGGCCACCTGATCACGGATGTGCTGCAACCTCCCGTCCTCGTCATCGTGGGTGACGAAAAAGGTCTCGAGCAACCGATTGAGGGTCCGTTGCCATTCTGCACCGGTGCGGGGGTGTTGCAGTTGTATGGCCCACGATTTCAGAGTCTCGAGTATCTGCCAGAAGCGGCCCAGAGCGGCGGCATTCATCCCTTCCACGTTGGCGACCGGGGCGATGTCGCCGTAGTGTCCGCTCTCCCCCAGGGCATAACCGCAGAAAAGCCGGCGGAAGGCCTGCTGCCAAGTGTTTTCCTCGACTTCAGGCAGGCCCAGCTTGCGTTTGTGGTTACCATCCAGTCCCCAATAGACTCGGGCCCGGTCCAGCCAGTCGCGGATCAGGGCAGCGTCGTCGCCACCGAGGCCGAACCGTCCGGCGACTTCGGGGACGTCCAGATAACCCAACACCTCGGGCAGACTGAAGCGGCTCTCGGGAAGCGCCAGCAGTTGCAGAAAGATCCTGATAAGGGGGTGTTCGTCGGTCAGGGAGATATCGGACAGGTTCCAGGGAATGAACTGCCCCTGGGCCTGGTCGGCCTTCTGGAACACCGCCTCGATGAAGGGTGCATAGCGGCTGATCTCGGGCACCAGCACCAGGATATCCTCCGGCTTCAGGGTGTCGTTGGCCTGCATCATGGCCAGCAGCTGGTCATGCAGGACCTGGCATTCGCGCAAGGGACTGTGACAGACATGGACACGAAGGGAATCATCGGGATCGATCTGAGTGGGCTCAGCACCAGGTCGACCATCGCCGGTGAGTTCGTACAGATTGGCCTGAACGTGGTGCAGCAGACTGTTACGTTCAGGTGCTTGATGATGGTCGATGACGTCGCTACCCGGTTGCTCCAGCAGCAGATCCTGGAACGCCTGTCCCTGGCGCCCCCAGGAGGCCAACAACAGATTGCCGGTCTCCCACAGCGCCGCTGCTTCGGGGTTTTCCATCCGTTTCCGGATCAGGGCCTTCTCCGGCCGCAGGTCGCCCCAATAGTGTTCGGTGGGACTGAGCAGCCACAGATCGACTTCACAGTGCCGGGCCAGGGCACCCAGTACCTGGACCAGCATTGGTGGCAGGGTCTGGACGGCGAACCAGTGTATGCGATGAGGCAAGGCCACAGGGAGCTCATCGGCATCGAGCAACGCCATGAGGCGCCTGGCGATCTCAACCCGATGGATGGCTTCCGGGGGCTGGATGGCCCGCCACAGGGCAGCCTGCCAGTCCTGATCGGAATCCGCCTGATCCCATTCTAGAATCAGCTCGGGGCGGTAATACTGGTAGCGGTCGAAGACATCGGCGATTCTTTGGGACAGTTGCCAGCGGCGGATACCGTCGCGGTCGCCGGCCAGATATCGGTCGACGGTACGGAAACGCGGATCGTCCAGCATCCCCGGCATGAGTCCAAAGATCCGCCAGGCCATGGCCTCCCGGGACAGTGGATCTTCATCCGGAAGCTCTTCCAGACATTGGCCGGCCAGGAACCAGAGGTAGGTGGCGGGCAAGGGAAAGTCGATGTTGGCGGCGATCCCGTTGCACCGGCAGAGCTGCAGATTCAGCCAGCGGGCTATGGCCGGGCCTGCGGTCACCACCACCTGGGGCTCGAAGAGCGGAACGGGATCTTCACGCAGACACGCTGCCAGCAACCGGGCGAGAATCTCCAGCCTATTGGAGGTGTGGATGTTCAGCATCGTCCTGATTCAACTTTTTGCGATACGGATAAACAGGTTAGCACCTCTATGAATCCCGAAACTTTGCATGGCCAGACGGTTTGAGGTTCATCCCGATCCCAGTAGTGCCTCCACCTCTTCTTCGCTCACATCGCCCCAGTTCCGATAGGCATCGGCCACGGCATAGACCCAGCCGCCACGGATGTTGGGGCAGTAAAGTGCGTCGACAAGCGGGGCGATTCTACTCACCGCCTGTTTGTGGCCCGTGGGAACGGCGATGACGATGCGACCGGCACCGGCGGTTCGCACTGCCTTGACGGCCACCATCATGGTGAAGCCGGAAGCCAGCCCGTCGTCAACCAGAATCACCGTCCGGCCCTGGACACCTGGGAACCCCTGATCACCCAAAAACCGCTGAAAGCGCCTGCGGACTTTCTCATGGGCCTGTTGCAGTCCTTTTCCGGCTTCCGCAGGGTTCAAGCCCAACCTCTCCACCGCCTCTTGATTGATCATCTCGGTTCCATCAAAAGCCACTGCCGCAAAACCCACCTCGCTGTTCCAGGAGGGTGTGGCCTTGCAGGTGACCAGCAGGGAAAGCGGCGCTTTCAGACGCCGGGCCACCTCGACTGCCACCGGCACCCCACCAGCGGGAATGGCAAGCACGATGGGAGATTCCTGTGTCAGATCAGCCAGCATTTCCGCCAATACAGCACCAGCATCCCCGCGGTCTTCGTAAACGCTTTCCTTTCCCCGCAGCTGGGGCAGATCATGGACATTGGGGGGCAAATCCTGAGCAATCATGGAAATAAATCTGAAGGCGGAAATTTCAACAACCGTCGATCGGAACGCAGGGTACGAGCGCAATACCCAGGAACTTTATCAATCATAACTCTGCCAAAAGACACATTGTTGATTTTTTGTTTATTTTCTCCATACTTAGCGATCCTGGAAAGCGCGTCCAGGAGCAATGACCGGCCATCAACAATATCCTGTCAGGAGGTGTGAACCAAAATGAAATCCCGCTTCGCTGTAATTGTGTGTTTGCTGATCCTTTCAGGTTGTGCCACGACCGAGGCACCTTCCCATGTCCATTCAAAGTCTGCCACCGAACAGGAGAAACGCTGGCACCCGAGCACTTTATCCGAACAGACCAAGGAGACCGCCCTGGCGGCCAGCCGTCATTATTTCGGCTGCATCAACCAGGAACTGGGTCATTACCGCTATCAGGGCGGAGATTCCCGGAATGAAACCCAGGCCCTGCTACGGCGTTGTGAAAAGCGGCTCGAGCCCATCCGCACCGCCTTTGCTTCCGAAGGCGTACCCAGCCAAATCACCAACCGGTATATGAAACGCAAGCGTACCCAGGCAGCGCGTCATGTACTTCGTATCATTCTCTCCATGGAAGCGCAACAGAAAGCAGCCCGGGCCGGGGAATGATACAATTCCACGTTCAAATGTTTTATGGGAATTTTTAAACCGGCAAAGTGAGCGGATCTCAGGAAAGAATGTTATTCCCTCTCACACCTGAAGGTAAAGCAAGGCTGAGGGGATGAAAGACCTCACGGTAACTGTCATGAAGAGCTGGCCATCATCCCAAAGGATGAAAAATCGTTGCGTGGTCATCAGCGTCAGCCGAAACCCACCTCCCGGCCATCGTTGGGTTTCGCTTCGCTCAACCTACCATGATTCCCCGAGAAGGCTCTTTCACGGTAACGTTCATGAAATCTTTTTTCACCCAAGAGCATGAAAGTCAGA
>CAYUPV010000078.1:0-11432 GCA_964445885.1 uncultured Methylococcales bacterium | reverse complement strand
CGATAGACCATCCACAGCAGGTCAGCCATCAAAATGAGCCAGCCCACCATCCACATCATGGACGCCGCCCCCAACACCCCCCACAATACACTGAACCAGAAAGTACGAATCTGCCAGACATAGTGAGATTCGACCCAGGTACGCCGGGCTTCGGGCTGTTTCAGATAGGCCAGGATCAATGCCGCGATATAGCTGATCCCAATCACGAAACCGGCAGCCTGCAATGCATAGACAGTCATTGCCCACTTTCGCGCTTCCGCGATCCGTTTTGCATCGTTTTTTTCAAGGCTCTGATTCATCGTCACCCTCCTCGTTGTTGTAGTCGCGCGCGCCATTGATTCAGTCTCTCGGCGGTTCCAATATCACTCCAGAAACCAGAGTAAAGTTGCCCTGTCACTTGTCCACAGCCCATGGCCTGGAGTAGTAAAGGTGCCAAGGGGAAACGGCCCGATTGACAATGACAGAAAAGCCTATGGCTGTAAATCCCTATGCCACTAAAGGTCAGCTTCTGCGGCCCGGTTTCCAACACACGCCCATCCACCAGGGCGAAATCTCCGCCAGGATGATAAGACGGATTGGGGACCAACACCAGGTGGGCCAGTCCCTCTAGCCGCAACGGTAATTCCGAGAAGAGGAAATCGGTGGCGATGTCGCCGTTGACCACCAGGAAAGGATCACTCAACAGTGGAAGCGCATGGTAAATTCCTCCTCCTGTCTCCAGAGCAGATTCCGGTTCATGGGAATAGGCGATCCGCACTCCGAAACGAGTTCCATCGTTCAATACCGTTTCTATCTGATCCCCCATGTATCCCAGGTTGATCACTAAATCAGTGAAACCGGATTGGGCCAGGCCTTCAATGACCCTCACAATCAGTGGCCTGCCTCCTGCCTCCAGTAGGGGCTTGGGAGTACTGTCGGTCAGGGGTCGCATACGCTCGCCACGTCCTGCCGCCAGAATCATTGCCTTCATGTCCTCGAGACCACTTGTAGCAAGACCCGATTCTGCAGCCATTCCCCAAATTCCCTCAAAGTACCATGTGCCTCACACACTGCAATCACATATCGCAGGGTACGGGGAATATCCGCCAAATAACCGGATCGGTGATCGCGTACCTGCAACCGGGCAAAGATTCCGGCAGCCTTCAAATGCCGTTGGGCCCCCATCAGGTCGAACCAGCGTAGCCAACGCTGTGGGCTGATATTAATGTCCATATTGCCCAACCATTGTCGATACATTTCACACCACCCGGCAACTCGCGCCTCCGGCCAGGCGATGTAACAATCTCTCAGCAGCGAGACGGGATCATAGGTCACTGGTCCGATTACTGCGTCCTGAAAATCCAGGACCCCTGGACTCTTTCCAGCGATCACCATCAGATTGCGCGAATGATAATCCCGATGGACGCATACCTGTGGTTGTTCCAAGGCATTCTCCACCAGGGTTTCCACTGTTGCCTGCCACATCCCGCCGGGGATAGTAAGGCCCAACCAACGCTCCAATAACCACTCGTGAAAGATCTCCAGTTCCCGGCGTAACAAGTCCTCTGAATAGGGCGGTAACCCACTGTCGCCAGGGTCCAATTCGGTTTGCAAGGTCAGTAAAGTCAGCAAGGCATCCTGATAAAGAGGATCGGCAGTCTTGCTTTTCAGGCTGGACAAATAACTTCGATCGCCGAAGTCTTCCAACAACACAAACCCCAACGAGGGTTCCAAACTATGAATTTCTGGCACCCTCACCCTTGCACGCCTCATGAGTTCCCCTATCTGCACGAAACGACAGGGATCTTCTGGGGGAGGCGCATCCATGGCAATCAGGGTTTCAGCTGGAGTATGGATACGGAAGTAGCGCCGCCGGCTGGCGTCACCTGCCACCGGTTCGAATTGTATGACAGAGACCGGCAGCCATTCTAAAAGCGACTGTAGTCGTTGATCATCCATATTCATCCTTATCGACATTCTCACCTCGTGATAATATGACAGGTTTCTAGTTGTCTCTCCAAATCAACCCCCAAAGACAAAATCCCTGCCATTACCCATTTGCCAAACAATAACAAGATGCAAATCCAACGCAAGGGAAAAACAGCCATCACTTCATTTTCCCTGGTCTTGGGTATCTGTTCTCAACCAGCCGGGGCAGTCGAAACCCGCAATGATTGGAACTGTCACCAAGTTGGCGATGAGTGGGTTTGTACCTCAAGTATCCAGAAAAAAGCCACCGAGCCCGTCAAACAGCTCCCCCAGACTTCCGTAGACGAATCGAAATCCATGAAACCAGTGGCTGAAAAACGTCCCGCCCCCGAAATCCGGGTGGGCAAAGTGCCAGGGATGCCAGCCGCACCTTCCCACTCTGTCGCAGAAGGGCTACCCAAAGGTTGGACCTGCCAAGGAGATGAAAGCGGATCTGGCTGGCGCTGCAAGCTTGTGGGAACCAACCCCGGGGGAAAACCACGCCTGGTGGTCACCCAACCGAAAAAATTCTTCTCCCTGCCTCGAACCTTCACCCCTGAGGACGATCGGGCTTTCAGCACCCTGCTCCAGATCCTGCCCCAGGATCCCTGGCCAACTTTTTGTGGGTCTGGGCGCGCTGGACTGCAGGAACCACCCCCCATTCGGGATCGAGGTAACTTGCCTATGCAACTTGAGGCCGACTTCAGCCAGTCTCTCGATGAAAATCTGGTGTTCTTTTATGGCAATGTCAAAGCGCTCCGCGGGGACCAGAGACTTTGGGCCGATGCCCTTGCCTACGATAGTGAATCCCGTATTTTAAATGCCTGGGGCAACGTGATTTATGAAGAATCGGGCTTCGTCCTGTCCAGCGACAGTGCCTGGGTCGATATTGACCATGAACACGCCAGGCTCACCCAGACCCATTTCATCCTCAACACGGCACCAGCACGTGGAACCACCCAGCGCAGTCGTTTTGAAAGCAGCCAGCTGTCACGCCATCACCAGGTCACGTATACCACTTGCCCGACAGGCAACGAGGACTGGATCCTGCATGCTAAAGACCTGCGCATCAATCGGGAGACCGGAAAGGCGGCAGGTCACCATGTCTGGTTGAAGTTCATGAAAGTGCCCATCCTCTATTCTCCCTATTTCGCTTATCCTATCGACAAACGCCGGATCAGTGGTTTCCTGTCCCCTTCTTTCGGCCGCTCTGATACCCGTGGTTTCGATTTCTCCATTCCCTACTATTGGAATATCGCGCCCAACTATGATCTCACCCTGACACCCAGGATAATGTCGAAACGCGGATTTATAGGTGGCGCTAACTTTCGCTATCTGTTCTCCCACAGCAAGGGGCACTTCGCCGGGGAAATCCTGCCTTACGACAAGATCCGCAAGGAGACCCGGGGCCAAGTCGCCCTTCTTCACGAGACCCATTTCAATCCCTACTGGAACGCCTACGCCGACCTCCGCTATGTCTCCGATAACCACTACATCAACGAACTGGGGGACTCTCTCTCCATCGCCTCCAATCGGCACATGCGCAGCGAGGCACGGGTCGAATACCGACGTGACAACTGGCATTTCCTGACCCGGGTGGAAAACTGGCAGACCATCGACCCCAACATCGACAATGCCAGCAAACCCTATCGGCGTCTTCCGCAAATTCTTCTGGATTACAACCGTTCTATCAAACCATGGTTGTTCACCGGCTGGAACAGCGAATTCGTTTTTTTCCAGCACCGTGATCTGCGTGATGGGCAAAGGCTGCATCTTCGCCCCAGCATCAGTTTTCCCTGGCGGACCGCGGCCACTTATGTCCTGCCCAAGATCAGCCTCGACTATACCCACTACTGGTTTGCGGCCATCGGGGAGCAACGGACACGTGCCCTTCCCATGGCATCGGTTGACAGTGGACTCTTTCTGGAAAAGTCATGGGGCGGGGGAGTACTTCAAACGCTGGAGCCACGTCTCTATTATCTCTTTGTCCCCCGTGACAACCAGGAGGACATCCCCATCTTCGACACCAGCCAGAATGATTTCAATTTCAGCCAGATGTTCCGTGCCAACCGGTTCAGTGGCTTTGACCGCATCAATGACGCCAATCAGGTCACGGTAGCCATCACTTCGAGGGTGCTAGATTCGGAAAGTGGTGATGAACGTCTGCGGGCCAGTATCGGTCAAATTTATTTTTTGAAGGACCGTCAAGTCACCCTCCCCGGTCAACCGGTGGACACGACCAATACCTCCAACATCATCGCCGAACTGGACCTGCAACCTTTCCAGGCAGTCTCCTGGCGCTCCGGCATACAATGGGATCATCGTAAAAACCGGATGGACCGGGGCGAAACCCTGCTGCAATACAAGAATACCGAAGACTATATCCTCAACCTGGGTTACCGTTTCCGCCGCAATCAACTGAAAATCATCGATGGATCGTTCCGCTGGTTACTCTTTCAAGGATTCCATGCCGTGGGACGCTGGCAATATTCGCTGCGCGATGCCATTACCCTGGAAAGCTTTCTTGGCTTCGAAGCCGAATCATGTTGCTGGCGGATACGACTGATTGGTCGACGTTTTGTCCGCGATGTGGACCGTCAGGCGGATACCGCGGTATTCGCCCAACTCGAACTCAAGGGATTGGTGAGCCTTGGCCGCCATGTGGACCAGTTCCTGGAACGAAATGTACGTGGTTATGGTCTCGAAGATTGATACAGTCAAAATAGTCATTTTATGAAACGACAATCTTTTTTTATTGGCTTACTTCTTTTTTTGTCCTGGCCTCTTCTTGGAGTGACTGATGTACAGCCCATCGATCGTATCGTTGCAGTGGTGGAAGACGACGTCATTCTGGCCAGCGAACTGCGGGATCAGGTCAATGCTATCGTCAATCAGTTCCAGGCTAACGGTTCCTCACTGCCGCCCCCTTATATTCTCCATCGTCAAATGCTTGAACGGATGATTCTTCACAGCCTCCAATTACAGTTGGCAAAGAAAAACGGCATCCAGGTGGACGATGAAACCTTGCGTCAGGCACTGCTTGAACTGGCCCAGCGCAACCATATGGATCTTGAATCTTTCCGTCAGGCGGTAGAGAAACAAGGTATGAATTATGATCAATTCGTCGAGAACCTGCGCGAAGAGATCATGCTCAATCGGCTTCGCGCCAATATGGTCAATTCCCAGATTCAGGTCAGTGAGCGCGAGATCACCCATTTCCTCGAAACGGAAGCCCAGATGGATCCTGCCCAGGCAGTGGAATATCATCTGGGTCATATTCTGATCGCCACCCCCGAGGCCGCCTCTCCCGAAACGGTTCAAAAGGCCCAGCGCAAAGCGGAACAGATCGTCGATGAATTGAAACAAGGCCTGGATTTCCGGCAAACCGCCATTGCCGTCTCTGACGGTGCCCAGGCGCTGAAAGGCGGCGATCTGGGATGGCGCAAACTCGATTCCATCCCCACTTTGTTCGTGGAAATCGTACCCCACATGCAAAAAGGGGAAATCCAGGGCCCCATCCGTAGCCCCAGTGGATTTCATATCATCAGGTTATTTGATATGAAAGGGGCGGAAAAACACATTGTCACAGAAAGTCATGTCCGCCATATCCTGATCAAGACCGACGAACTCATCGACGACGCTGAAGCAAAGCGTCGGCTCGAACTCATCAAACAGCGGCTGGCGAAGGGGGAGGACTTC
This sequence comes from uncultured Methylococcales bacterium, assembly GCA_964445885.1. Classification (GTDB taxonomy): domain Bacteria; phylum Pseudomonadota; class Gammaproteobacteria; order Methylococcales; family Methylothermaceae; genus Methylohalobius. The sequence continues at coordinate 5,786 of CAYUPV010000078.1, read as the reverse complement.
GCCACCCTCGCCCGGGCCTATTCGGACGACACCTCGTCAGCGCTCAAGGGAGGCGATCTGGGATGGATCACTCCTGAAGTGGTGGTACCTTCGTTTGCTGCTGCCATGAAAAGCCTGGAACCAGGGGAGATTTCCGAACCCGTCCAGACGCCGTTCGGTTGGCACATTATCGAGGTTCTCGAACGCAAGAACCGCGATGATACCTTGGAATACCGCAAGAAAAAGGCACGGGAAATTCTGGTCCAACGCAAAACCGAAGAGGAAACCGAGCTGTGGTTACGCAAACTGCGTAACGAAGCCTACGTGGAAATCCATCTCGATGAATGAGTTTCCCCATCTGGCCATCTCTGCCGGCGAACCGGCGGGGATCGGTCCGGACCTGTGCCTTTTGCTGAGCCGGCAAGACTTGCCTTGTCGTCTGACTATTCTCGCCGACCCACAGATACTCAGGGAACGGGCGGAAACTCTTGGACTGACGGTTTCCCTGCATGAAGGAGCGGCGCAAGGTCCCCAACAGAGTGGACACTTGAATATTCTTCCCCACCCAGTGTCCAGTCCTGTGAGTCCCGGGCGATTAGACCCTAATAATGCCCATCATGTCCTTTCCCTCATCGAAACCGCCGTCCAGGGATGCCTGCAGAATCGCTTCGACGCCTTGGTCACCGCGCCTGTCCACAAAGGCGTGATCAATGACGCGGGCATCCCTTTCAGCGGACACACGGAATTCATCGCTGAACTGACCGGGGGGCAAGCGGTCATGATGCTGAGCACTGGCAACCGGCAGGGTCAGGCTTTACCATCCAACCAGCCCGGGCAAGATACAAGACCTGACCCCACGCCGCTTCGGGTGGCGCTCGTCACCACCCACCTCCCCCTGGGTAAAGTACCTGAAGTCATCACCCGGCATCACCTAGATACCACGCTCAAAATTCTTCATCAAGATCTGCAATCCCGCTTCGCCCTCCCCCATCCCAGAATCACGGTGCTGGGCCTCAATCCCCACGCCGGAGAGGGGGGGCATCTGGGACACGAAGAAGTCGAAATCATTGGGCCACTGCTGGAACACCTGCGTCATCAAGGAATGGATCTCACAGGCCCTCTGCCCGCAGACACCGCCTTTCTGCCTCATATTCTCTCCCGTACCGATGTCTATCTGGCCATGTATCATGACCAAGGACTACCAGTACTCAAATTTGCAGGTTTCGGCCGGGCGGTGAATATCACCCTGGGACTCCCCATCATCCGCACGTCAGTGGATCATGGAACCGCTCTGGAGCTGGCCGGGTCGGGACAAATCGATTGCGGCAGCTTGCTGGAAGCCATTGCCACGGCCATGGAACTCACCGACCATGTCCACAATCCATAGGCCCCGCAAGCGTTTTGGGCAGAATTTTCTCCATGACCAAGGGGTGTTGAGACGTATCGTCTCCGCCCTCGCGCCTTCACCCAATGCCCATGTGGTAGAAATCGGACCCGGACGTGGCGCTCTGACCCAATTTCTGCTGCCCCGCTGTCGATGTCTCGATGTCATCGAAATCGACCGTGATCTGGTCACCCTGCTGCGGGAAAAGTTCGCCACTGCTTCCCATATGCATGTGCACGAAGCCGATGCCCTGCAATTCGATTTTTCGTCTCTGGCCACCCCAGGAAAAAAAATCGAGGTCGTGGGAAATCTCCCATACAACATATCCACCCCGCTGCTGTTCCACCTGTTCCAGCATAAAGCGATGATCTCCTGCCTGTTGTTCATGCTGCAGAAGGAGGTGGTGGAACGCCTGGCTGCCCCCCCCGGAAGCAAACAATACGGACGACTGAGTGTGATGGCCCAGTATCACTGCAAGATCGAGAAACTTTTCACTGTCAAACCCAACAGTTTCCGCCCACCTCCCAAAGTCATGTCGGCGGTCGTGCGTTTGATTCCCCATGTGCTCCCTCCGGTGGATATCGGCCAGTACGCTCAATTTGAGACTGTGGTTGCCACAGCCTTCAATCAACGCCGCAAAACGCTTCGCAACGCCCTCAAATCACTGCTTCCGGAAGACCTCATCCTGCGCTGCGGAATCGACCCCAGGGCACGAGCCGAGACACTCTCCCTCGAGGCTTATGCCTGCTTGAGTCGAACCTTGACAAGTGACACTGTACAGTCTTCGACCACCTAAGCGATAATATTGTTTTATCGATCAACCAAGCACGAGATGCTATGAAAAAACTGCTCATTCTAATCATGACCGCCCTTTTGCTGGCAGGTTGCGCCAGCAAGGAACGCAACGAATTTGAAGAAAAGCTGACGGCAAGGTTAGCCACCGATCCCGACCTCAAGGACTACAACCTGGACGCCAGTGACGTAGCCAGCTGTGTCGTCAGCGAAATCGCCAAGACCCTCCCTGGCTTCCGCGGTACACCGGCACGCAAGCCCTATTGGGAAGCCTATGCCGCCTTCGAAAGTGCGCGCAACAGCAACGAAGCCTTGAGCACCGTCAATAAATACAAGGATGTCTTCGGGTCGGAACAGAAGGCCAGTGCCGCCGCCATGGAAGTGACCCAATACATCATGTTCTGTATGGGAAAAATGATCGAAACCGCGCACCCTGCGGCTAAACCCGGAAGTTGAGGTGGCCACCATGCGCATCCTGCATACCATGCTTCGTGTAGGTAACCTGGACAAATCCCTGTATTTCTATACCGAAGTCCTGGGAATGAAACTCCTGCGCCGCCGGGACTATCCGGAGGGGAAATTTACCTTGGCTTTCGTCGGATATGGCGATGAAAGGGACACCACGGTACTTGAATTGACTTACAACTGGGATACCGACCACTATGAACTCGGCAACGGTTTTGGCCATATCGCCATCGAAGTGGAAGATGTCTATGCCGCTGCCGAACAAATTCGCGCCAAAGGCGGCAAAGTGATTCGCGAACCGGGACCCATGATGCATGGAAACATCAATCTGGCGTTCGTCGAGGATCCGAACGGCTATAAAATAGAGCTGCTGAGTCCTGAGCGTGAGGATTGATTCAGTCAACATTCCACACGGTCGATAACGCACATCATGACCGGGCGTATCATAGAGGCAAGCAATCAGTCTCTGCGTTACCTGCGAAGCAAAAAACTTTATCTCCCCTCTTTTGCGTCGTGCCGCCAGGGTTGAATTTTTTCAATCTGTCTCCATATTCTCGATGAGTTACAAACAACTGTCTGAAAAGGAGGAATCACCATGGCACTGATTACCCGTTACGAACCCTGGACTGTTTTGAATCAACTGCAACGTGAACTGGAACGCTCATTTGAAAGTCTGCGTACCGATCTGGAACGTGGTGAGGGCGAGACCGCCGCGGCCGTGGAGTGGGCACCCGCAGTCGATATCAAAGAGGAAGCCGACCGTTATGTGGTCCATGCGGATTTACCGGGGGTCAAACCCGAAGACATCGATGTGGATCTTCATAATGGAGTGCTGACAATCAAAGGCCACCGGGAAACCGAAGCCAAGGAAGAAAAGGAAAACTACAAACGCATCGAACGGATCTATGGCAGTTTCTATCGACGCTTTGCCCTGCCTGAATCGGTGGACGAAGAAAAAATCGAAGCCAAATATGACAATGGGGTATTGACCATTACCATTCCCAAGAAACCCCAGCATCAACCCAAAAAGATCAGCGTACAGTCGGCTTGATCTGGATCAGGGAAACTTTGAAGGAATGGTGGATCGATTCAGATCCGATCGACACGCTTCTGGCTTCAACCCATAAACAACACAAAGGGCGGGTTCGAAAAACCCGCCCTTTTTATCTCTTCTCCTAAGGAAAGGATCGGTTACTTCAAAGGCACAAAGATCACGCGCCTGTTCCGTGCCTGTCCTTCCGGGGTATCGTTGGAGGCGATGGGGTTGCTTTCACCATATCCTTTGGCCACCAGGCGATCGGGCGAGATACCATGTTCAATCAGGTATTCCCGCACTGAGTTGGCCCGGCGTTGCGACAATTTCTGGTTGTACCCGGAGCTACCGACGTTATCGGTATAACCCTGAATCTCGACCTTGATGTACTGGTGCCTTTTGAGGATATCCAAAACCTCATCCAGGAAATGATAGGCCTCCGGCTTGATTTCAGCCTTGTCGAAATCGAACAGGACCGAACCGCCTACCCAACACCCATAATTGTTCACCCTGATACCTTCGGGCGTTTGCGGACACTTATCCTTATCATCCGTGACTCCATCCCCATCCGTATCCCGGGGACATCCATTCTCATCCACGGGGACCCCGACAGGGGTTACCGGACACTTGTCCCGGCTGTTGGGAACGCCATCACCATCGCTGTCACCCACTTCTGCGAGAAATATTGTTTTCACCAAACCGGCCATCTCCTGACCGGATGACAGCTCAGAGGCCTTGAGAGAAGCGCCACACTTGGCAGCTTCAGTGAGCTGCGCCAATGCCGCAGCATTGGTTTCATCATCACTGACAGCAACGGTGTATACACAAAGCTTGTCCCCATATTTTGCCGCCAGATCCTGGATAGCAGCCATGGGGTCTCCCAGCGATTCTTCACCGTCACTCAGAATCAACAAGGCAACGGGGGCCTGGGTCGTCTGTAAATCCTGAGTAGCTGCCCGTATTGCTTGCGCCATTGGGGTGACTCCACTGGCGCACTTGGCCTGCGCCAACCCTTGTTCAAATCCAGACTGGGAGTAAGCAGTCGGACCGTAAAGCAATTTTGTGTGTTCCCAATCGGTACAACTCAGGGAGCCAAAGATCCTGAGAGCCGCGGTCAATTGCAAATTGGAAGGAACAGTTTGATTCAGCCGCCTGAGAATTTCCTTCTCGACTGCAAATTCTGTTGGAGCTGGAGAACCGGAATAGCCTCCCCCCTTGTAGGCATCGGCAACCGATGCGGATGAGTCTAAAAGCACATAAAAAGTGTTGATTTTTTGTTTGAGTTGGTCAGACTTGACATGGCTCCCCAAATCCACTGGCGGTACCGGATTGAATGAAGTGTTGGGAGTACTGACACACCCCGTCAGCAAAGCACCCCATATCATCAATCCCAGTAATCGCGCCCATTGTCCATATTGAAAGGCTGACTCCATAATTTATCTCTCCATATTTATTTCTGCGGATGGTATGCCCGTTAACCATTCGCGGATTCAACTGAAGCGGGACACAACTGGTATATCCGACTCAAAGAATACCTGAGCGGGTGTTTTGAAACCAAGACATTTTCTTGGGCGTATCAATTCTAATCTACCGCTTTAGAAAATTAAATAATATTTGCAAACAAGAGACTAGCTTCTATTTGACTCTTCCAATATGCACTGAAACAGTGCAAAAACCCGATACAGAATACATGAGCGCTGATAAATGCCAGAACAGACAAATGAAAAGACAGGCAGACGCAAAGAATAACTTGACATAGATTCACTCACGTAGAAATTAAAAACATAGAATACGGTATCCCAAGAGCATTCATGTTTTTGGACAGTGTGACTTGTTTCCGGAAATGATCATCAAGATCGCACCCTCGTCGCAGAAGTTTGAACTTATCAGGAAGCAATCCCCCTCGATCCCCCTTTGATAAAGGGTGAAGGAGCCCCTTTTCAATTCCACCCCTGTCGCATCATCCCCTCTTGGGAAGGGAATCTTTCACGGTAACGCTCATGAAACCTTTTTCACCCCGACGCATGAAAGAACCAAGCAGGGAGCTGGGGAGTGATTTGAGGGCGTACGCGGCCTGAACGGCCGCGTCCGAGCCTCCAGGGATGGATTCACGGCGTCCCGAAAAGCACTCCC
>CAYUPV010000077.1:0-11435 GCA_964445885.1 uncultured Methylococcales bacterium | reverse complement strand
CTACGATTATGCCGGCCTGGAATCCGCCCTCGGCCGTGCGATCCGGTGTTATTACGACTTCCCCGAGCACTTCCGCGAGCTGATGAAAAACGCCATGCGTTTTGATTATTCCTGGAAGAACCCGGGTCAGGATTATCTGAATATCTACGACTATATCCGGCAGAAGTAGCCAAAGCTCAGGCCCTTCCGGCGGAAGGGCGATCGTAAGCGCCGATATCCTTCATCTGTGTTTCAATCCATTCCTCCACGCGCTGATTGATTTCGGCGGCCTCCAGTTCCTTGCCGTCCAGTGGTGGCCCAATCCTCATATGGATCACGCCAGGGTATTTGATGAAGCCGTTGCGTGGCCAGTATTCGCCGGCATTGTGCGCCACCGGGACCACTGGGACGCCCGCCCTCTGGGCCAGGATACCGGCTGATCCGGCATAGCGTCGCCTTTCCCCGGGCGCCACCCGGGTGCCTTCCGGAAAAATGATGATCCAATGTCCCTCCTTGAGTCGCTGGATGCCCTGTTTCACCAAAGACACCAGGGCAGCCCGCCGTTGGCTGCGGTCGATAGCGATATGGTGGTAGCGGCTCAGACACCAGCCGAAGAAAGGGATCTTCAGCAACTCCTGTTTGAGCACAAAGATGGCTCTGGGAAAGATCAGAAACAACATCAGGGTTTCCCAGGCCGACTGATGCTTGCTCGCAATGATGCCGTTCTGCGGTGGAATGTTCTCCATCCCTTCGACTTGGTGATGGATCCCGCAGATCAGTTCCAGTGATTGAATGAGCAGCCAAGCCCAGAGGCGGGCGAGACGGTAGCGGTATTCGTACTGCGGGAGCAGGGAAACCGCCAGCACCACCGGTGTCATGACCACGGTAATCGTGGTCTGGGTGAGGAAAAACAGGGTCGAACGAAGAATCAGAATTGGGGTGACAGGTTTGGATGTGGTCATGTTAGCGAGCAAATTGATAATGAATCAAGGTAGAAAACGCAGAGTGTTGAAAACCTTATTTTTCCCTGCGTGAGAAAAAAGGAAAATCATAAGCCGGCCGGATTGAAGAGTCTGCATGAAGCTCAGTCTTGCAGGCACGAAATGTCGGCGATCCGCAGGAACAATCCGGAGGTTTCTGCCAGCAGGTTCAGGCGGTTACCGCGAACCTGCGGGTTTTCGACCATCACCATCACATGATCGAAAAAGGCATCGACCGTGTCCTTGAGGCTGGCCAGTCGCTTAAGGGCCGATGTGTAATCGCGTTTTTCCAGCAGAGGTTGAATGTCGTTACGGGCCAGCTGTACGGTCTGGTTCAGGGCCTTTTCCTGAGGTTCCCGGAACAGATCCGGGTCGGGTGGACCAAAGCCGTTCTGTCCCGATTTACGCAGAATGTTGCGAATCCGTTTATTTGCTTCGCTCAGCGAGGTGGCTTCCGGCAGGGCGCGGAAGGCGTGGACGGCTTCAATCCGATGGAAGAAATCGAGCAGGCTGGCGGGCTTCAGTGCCGCCACCGCCTCGAATTCATCTGGGGTGAAACCGCGTTCGAGGAGATAACCGCGCAGGCGTTCGAGGATGAAATCATAAAGCTTTCCTTTCACCTCCTGGCGGTCGAATTCATGACGATAGAGTGCTGCAGCCTGGTCGAGCAAGGCAGGAAGATCCAGTTCCAGCCTTTTTTCTACCACGATACGGATGCTCCCCAGTGCGGCGCGTCGCAGGGCGTAGGGATCCTTGGTGCCACTGGGGATCTGGCCGATACTGAAGATACCGGTCAGAGTGTCGAGCTTGTCGGCCAGGGCCAGCAGAGTGCCGGTCGGGGAGTCGGGCAGTGCCCCGCCGGACTGGCGTGGACGGTACTGCTCCTCCAGAGCAGCGGCGACTTCAGGTTCCTCCCCCTGAGCCAGGGCGTAGTATCTGCCCATGATGCCTTGCAGCTCCGGGAATTCTCCCACCATGTCGGTGACCAGATCGGTCTTGGCCAGCAGGGCGGCCCGCTGGGCCTTGGGCTCGTCCGCACCCAGTGCCTGTGCCAGGTTGCAGGTCAACTGTTCCAGCCGCCTGGTTTTGTCTAGCAGGGTGCCCAGCTTTTGCTGAAACACGATGCCACCCAGTTTGTCCAGTTGTTGCTCCAGGGGTGTCTTCAGATCCTGATTCCAGAAGAACTCGGCGTCAGCCAGGCGTGGCCGAATGACGCGCTCGTTACCTGCCCTTACCGTTTCCGGATGGTTGCTGTCCAGGTTGGCGGTGGTAATGAAGTGGGGAAGCAGGCGGCCTGCCTGGTCCAGTATGGCGAAATACTTCTGGTGGGACTGCATGACTGTGATCAGCACTTCCTTGGGAAGCTCCAGGAACCGCTGATCGAAAGATCCCAACACGCCTACCGGCCATTCCACCAGTGCTGTCACCTCATCCAGCAGAGCGTCATCGATGTGAGCCCTGCCGCCGGTCTGCCCGGCCAGTTCCAAGGCCTGTCGACGGATGTGGTTGCGGCGTTTGTCGAAATCCGCGATGACCCTGCCTTCGGCCATCAGTGTCTGGGCATAGTGATCAGGCTGGGTGAGGGTGAGCGGCTCAGGGCAATGAAAGCGGTGACCACGGCTGACATTGGATGAACGGATATCGAGGATGTTCGTTTCAATGATTTCGTTGCCGAACAACAGCACCACCCAATGTACCGGGCGTACGAATTCAGCCTCTCCTGCGCCCCAGCGCATCCGCTTGGGAATGGGCAGGGCGGCCAATGCCTGGCGCAGAATACCGGGGATGATTTCAGTGGTCGGCGCGCCTTGCTGCTGAAGCCGGCACATCAGCCATTCACCCTTGGCATTTTTCAGCGTCTCGAGTGCTTCCACCGCGACCCCGCAACTGTTGGCAAACCCCAATGCTGCTGGAGTGGGTTGCCCATCGTTGGTAAAGGCAGCCTTGACTGCAGGACCGCGCCGCTCCACGGTCTTGTCCGGTTGAGAATCTGTCAGTTCGTGCACGAGCAGTGACAGGCGCCTGGGGGTGGCATAGGCCTGAATGCAGCCAAATTCGAGTTCGGCTTTCTCCAGCCGGTGGGCGGTCTCTTCCCTGAGGGCTGCCATCAGGGTGTGCAGGGCCTTGGGAGGCAGTTCCTCGGTCCCCAATTCGAACAGCAGGTCACGTGTGGCCATCAGCGGTCCTCCTTATGCAACATGGGGAATCCCAGTTGTTCGCGGCGCTGATAGTAAGACTGGGCCACGCCACGTGCCAGCTCGCGAACCCTGAGAATATAGCGCTGGCGTTCGGTCACTGAAATGGCATGGCGGGCATCGAGCAGATTGAAGGTATGGGAGGCTTTGAGCACCTGATCGTAGGCTGGCAAAGAAAGGTTGCTTTCGAGCAGCTTCAGGCATTCAAGCGCGTAATGGTCGAAACTTTGGAACAGGAATTCCACCTCGGCGTATTCGAAATTGTAGGCCGACATCTCCACCTCGTTCTGATGGAACACGTCACCATAGGTGACCGTATCGTTATCCTCTCCGGCCCAGATCAAATCGTAGACGCTTTCCTTGTTCTGCAACACCATGGCGATCCTCTCCAATCCATAGGTGATTTCTCCCGACACCGGTCGGCAATCCAGACCTCCCACCTGTTGAAAATAAGTGAACTGGGTGATCTCCATCCCGTCCAACCACACTTCCCAGCCCAGCCCCCAGGCGCCCAGTGTCGGGGATTCCCAGTTGTCCTCCACGAAACGTACGTCGTGTTCGAGCAGATCGAAACCAAGATGACGCAGCGATTCAAGGTAAAGGTCCTGGATATCGAGGGGGGAGGGTTTCAGCAGCACCTGGAACTGGTAATAATGTTGCAGGCGATTGGGGTTTTCGCCGTAGCGGCCGTCGGTGGGACGTCGCGAAGGCTGTACATAGGCCGTCCGCCACGGCTCAGGTCCAATGGCGCGCAGAAAGGTGCCAGGGTGGAAGGTGCCCGCCCCCACCTCCATGTCCATGGGCTGTAGCAGGGCGCAGCCCTTACCGGCCCAGAAGCGTTGCAGGGTGAGGATCAAATCCTGGAAAGTCGTGAAACTGGGATGGGTTTCCGCCACGGTTCTCGTCGTTGAGTTAAAAGCCAAGTATTATACTGGTTCGGTTATGAAAAAGCGTGTTGGAGCTTCAATGCCACTGATCCCCGTCTTTTTGCTGCTGTTGACTTTGAACGCCTGTGGTTTCCATTTGCGTGGTGTTGTGGATCTGCCACCGGAGAAACGTGTGATTGCCCTGCAGGGTATTCGCCTCAATCATCCTTTTGCCCGCGATCTGCAGCTGTTTCTCGACTTGGTCAAGGGCAAACTGGTCACCGACCCTGGGAGCGCTGGCAGCATCGTCATCATCCATGAAACCCACGAGGGCAGACGCGTCGTCTCCCTGAACGAGAACGGCAAGGCGATCGAATTCGAGCTGACCTACCGCGTCCGGTATGAGATCCGTAGCCCCCGGGGCAAGCTGTTGCTACCCACACGCACCATCAAGATTCGCCGGATCTATCTCAACACTCAATTGCGGGTGATCGGAAAATCCGAGGAGGAAGCGGTGATTCGTAAAGAGATGAGGCGTGAAGCGGCACGGACCCTGCTGAGACAGCTCCAGACAGTGTTGGCAGAGCAGGATGCGGCTTAGGCTTCCCCTGCTCGCCGGCCAACTGGCGAAGGGGTTGGCGCCAATCTATCTGGTGTTTGGTGACGAGCCGCTGCAATTGACCGAGGCCGCCGATATGATTCGCGCTGCCTGCCGCAGTCGGGGCATCGAGGAACGCCAGACATATAGTGTGATGCCCGGCTTTGACTGGAAAGCGCTCGAAACGGAAGCCGACGCCATGCCGCTGTTCTCCAGCCGCCGCCTGTTGGACGTGCGGGTGCCGGAAGGCAAGGTGGGCAGCGAAGGGGGGAAGAGTCTGGGCCGCTACTGCGAACGTATTCCCGAAGATGTGGTGCTGTTGCTGATCCTGGAGAATCCACCCGCGGCAGTGCAGAAATCGCGCTGGTTCAGACAACTCGAACAGGCGGGTCTGGCAGTGCAGGTGCGGTCTTTGCACGGGCGAGAATTCCTTGGCTGGTTGCAGCAGCGCGCCAAGGCAAGGGGGATCGGACTGACACGCGAGGCGCTGCAACTATTGGCCCTCAGGACCGAGGGCAACCTGTTGGCTGCGGCCCAGGAGATCGATAAGCTGTATGTCCTGTACGGGGAAGGCCAGGTGGATGCCGGGCGGTTGGCCGCGGCGGTCGCAGACAGCAGCCGTTTCGACGTGTTCGATCTGGTTGAGGCGGTACTGAACGGCCAGGTGCGTCGTGCCGACCGGATCGTGGGCGGACTGGCCGGCGAAGGCATCGCGGCACCCGTGGTATTATGGGCGATCACCCGGGAACTGCGGCTGCTCCTGGGCTTGCTGGATGATCGCAGTCGCGGACTTTCCTGGACCGAGAGCTGTCGCCGCCACCATCTGTGGGAGAGCCGCAAGGTGCAGTTGGAGCGTGCCCTGGGGCGGCTCGGTAGAGGTCAGCTGCATCATGCGCTCGAGGTCGCCTCTGTTATCGATGCCATGATCAAGGGGCAGTCGGCTGGAGATGAGTGGCAGGGGTTGCGGACCCTGTGTCTGGCCTTGGCGGCGGGAGAGAAACAATGGTTACCAATGTTGGAAATGGGTTGAGGAGATGACAATAGAGGAAGTGCAGCAATATATGCAAAATCTGGGTTGCCAGGCTCGTAAGGCGGCCAGGCAGATCAGCCGCGCCACCACAGGCGCCAAGAACCGGGCGCTCCTGGCCATGGCTGAAGCCATCGAAGGGGAGCGTGACAGGATTCAGAGTGAGAATGCCCGGGATCTCGAGGCAGGCCGTGCCCGCGACTTGAGTGAAGCGCTGCTGGACCGTCTGACCCTGACCGATGCCCGTATCGACGCCATGGCCGAAGGGCTGCGCCAGATCGCCTCCCTGGCAGATCCGGTGGGAGGGATCACTGATCTCAGTTACCGTCCCTCCGGTATCCAGGTGGGACGGATGCGGGTGCCCCTGGGAGTGATTGGCATTATCTACGAATCGCGCCCCAACGTCACGGTGGATGCCGCGGGTCTGTGCCTGAAGGCGGGCAATGCCTGTATCCTTCGTGGTGGCAGTGAGGCGATTCATTCCAACCAGGTGCTGGCATCGTGCATCCGGGCCGGACTGGAGCAGGCCGGTCTGCCCCAGACGGTGGTCCAGGTAGTCGAGACGACCGACCGGGCGGCGGTGGGTGAGCTGCTGAGGATGGACAGCCATGTGGACGTGATCGTACCCAGGGGCGGCAAGGGCCTGATCGAGCGGATCACTGCCGAATCCCGGATCCCGGTGATCAAGCATCTCGATGGTGTCTGCCACGTCTATATCGACGATATGGCCGACCCGGACAAGTCCATTGCCATCGCCATCAACGCCAAGACCCAGCGCTTTGGGGTCTGCAACGCCATGGAGACGTTGCTGGTGCACGAGAGTATCGCCGCTGAAGTGTTGCCACCTTTGGCACGAAAGTACCAGCAGGCAGGTGTGGAGCTGCGTGGCTGCGAAAAGACCCAGGCCATCGTTGCAGACTGCAAACCAGCGACTGAGGAGGACTGGGCCGCCGAATACCTGGCTCCGATTCTGGCCATCCGGGTGGTCGAGGGGATCGACGAAGCGATGGATCATATCGACCGCTATGGCTCCGCCCACACTGACGCCATCATCACTGAGGATTACACCCGCGCCCGCCGTTTCCTGCGCGAAGTCGATTCCAGCTCGGTGATGGTGAACGCCTCGACCCGGTTTGCCGACGGATTCGAATACGGCCTGGGGGCCGAGATCGGCATCAGCACCGACAAGCTCCATGCCCGGGGACCCGTGGGTCTGGAAGGGCTGACCACTCAGAAGTTCGTGGTGCTGGGAGACGGGCAGATCCGGATCTGATGATCGGCATCTATGGCGGGACCTTCGATCCGGTCCATTACGGCCATCTGCGTACCGCCCTGGAGGTGCGTGAGGCGCTGGAACTGGACGAAGTGCGATTCATTCCCTGCCGCTTCCCCCCCCACCGCCGGGAACCCGTTTTCCCCCCGGAAAAGCGGCTCGAGTTCCTGCAGCTTGCCACGGCCGACGAACCCGGTTTCGTGGTCGATACCCGTGAACTGGAGCGATCCGGTGTTTCCTATATGGTGGATACGCTCGCTTCTCTCCGCAACGAGGTGGGTGAGCTGCCATTAGGCCTGATCCTGGGCCGGGATGCCTTTCTGGGGCTGCCGAGCTGGCATCGCTGGGAATCCATATTCGATCTGGCTCATTTGGTTGTCATGGATCGTCCTGGATATCGCCCGGACTGGTTGCCGCCTCTGAAAGAATATGTGGCCCAGCGTTCAACCGATCATCCGGGTGAGTTGCAACATCAACCGGCAGGGCGAATCTTTTTCCAGCGGGTCACCCAGCTGGAAATCTCCGCTACCCATATCCGGCAGTGCCTCCAGGAGGGAAAAAGCCCGCGTTATTTGTTGTCTGATCAGGTGTTGCAGCGGATGATCGAGTGATGGAAAAAATGGGAACAGAGCAAATTAAACGCAGACTGTGTCGAAGCAGGTGGGTTATCTCTTATGACTGTCGGATGACTTCAACCCTTTGATCTGGGAGCCGCGCGATGTCAGGATTTCTGGATGGATGTTGTACCAGCGTTGCATTAAAGGGGAGGTGGCGATCAGGAAAACAGCAGAAGATGCTGAGGAAAATTCGGGAAGTGGAGATGTCTCCCGGTGGTAGCCGGGAGACGGGCTGGCTTTACAATTTGCGGTAGATTTCGCCGCCGGTTTCCAGAAATTCCTTGGACTTTTCCTTCATCCCTATTTCGATCTCTTGTTCGGCGTAGTCGCGGATTTCCTGGCTGATCTTCATGGAGCAGAAATGGGGGCCGCACATGGAGCAGAAGTGGGCCACCTTGGCCGATTGCTGAGGCAGGGTCTCGTCGTGAAATTCCTTGGCTTTTTCAGGATCCAGACTGAGGTTGAACTGGTCCATCCAGCGGAATTCGAAACGGGCTTTGGACAGGGCATTGTCGCGGTACTGGGCGGCCGGGTGTCCCTTGGCCAGATCGGCGGCGTGGGCGGCGATTTTGTAGGTGACGATGCCTTCACGCACGTCCTCCTTGTCCGGCAGTCCCAGGTGCTCCTTGGGGGTGACGTAGCAAAGCATGGCGGTGCCGTACCAGCCGATGTTGGCGGCGCCGATGGCCGAGGTGATGTGGTCGTAACCGGGGGCGATGTCGGTGACCAGTGGACCCAAGGTGTAGAAAGGCGCTTCGAAGCAGTCTTCCAGTTCCTTGTCCACATTTTCTTTCACCAGCTGCAGGGGAACGTGGCCGGGACCCTCGATCATCACCTGAACGTCGTGTTCCCAGGCGATCCTGGTCAGTTCGCCCAGGGTCTTCAGCTCGGCGAACTGGGCTTCGTCGTTGGCGTCGGCGATGGAGCCGGGACGGAGGCCGTCGCCGAGGGAGAAGGCCACGTCGTAGACCTTCATGATCTCGCAGATTTCCTCGAAGTGGGTGTAGAGGAAACTTTCCTGGTGATGGGCCAGGCACCATTTGGCCATGATCGAACCGCCGCGGGAGACAATACCGGTGACCCGGTTGGCGGTGAGTGGGACATAGGCCAGGCGCACCCCGGCATGAATGGTGAAGTAGTCAACCCCTTGTTCTGCCTGTTCGATCAGGGTGTCGCGGAAGATTTCCCAGCTCAGCTCCTCGGCTTTGCCGTCTACTTTTTCCAATGCCTGGTAGATGGGAACGGTGCCGATAGGAACCGGAGAATTGCGTATGATCCATTCGCGGGTTTCGTGGATGTGTTTGCCGGTGGACAGATCCATCACGGTATCGGCACCCCAGCGGATGGCCCAGAGCATTTTTTCCACTTCCTCTTCGATGTCGGAAGTGACCGGTGAGTTGCCCAGGTTGGCGTTGATCTTCACCAGGAAATTGCGGCCTATGATCATCGGTTCCGATTCCGGGTGGTTGACGTTGGCTGGGATGATGGCGCGACCGGCGGCGACTTCCTGACGCACGAACTCCGGACTGATCTCGTCCGGCAGATTCGCACCGAAGGGTTGGCCTTTGTGAATACGCTGTCCGTACGCTTCACGCAGAGCCTGAAGGTTCTGGTTCTCACGGATGGCGATGAATTCCATTTCGGGGGTAATGATCCCCCGGCGGGCATAATGCATCTGGGTAACGTTGTTGGCAGGTCTGGCGCGGCAGGGATTTCTCAGATTGGGAAAGCGGAGCTGTGCGGTTTCAGGATCGACCAGTCTCTGGCGGCCGTATTCGGAAGACAGACCAGGCAGGGACTCGCAGTCACCCCGTGCCTGGATCCAGGCAGCCCGCAGCTGAGGCAGGCCTTCAGTCAGATCCACCGCCATATCAGGGTCGGTATAGGGGCCGGAGGTATCGTAGACATACACCGGGGGATTGTCCACCAGGCCGGAGGTGGTTTGGGTCGGGCTCTGGTCGATGCGGCGCATGGGCACCCGCAGATCCTCGCGGCTACCCTGGAGGTAGATCTTGGTCGAAGATGGGAACGGTTGGATGGAAGCCTTTTTGGCGCGGACGTTCTGTCGGAATGCTTCTGGGACGGCGTTCATAGGTCTCTCCTGTGCCTGCCACGGCGCAGGGACAGACCCGAGCTTCCCTACGCCGGTCTTAACCGGAATCAGGTTCCAAGGGTCTTTCTCAGCGCTGTTTCGGGTAGACAGCGCACCCCTAGCTCTGGTGGCTAAAGCTAAAGCATCGCTCACCACATTGCAAGCGCCATTTCAAAGTATACAAGTAGGAAATGCCGGGGAGTGCCTGTTTCCCCAATGGGATATACCCTCTGGGATGCGAGTTGGTCCTGCATTGCACGGGTATTGGAGGAGACGACCATTTGATCCATTTCCCCTGTTTGCTTTCGTTCATGGCCTCTTCCAGGCCTGCATCACCAAGCTGCGTTTTTCATAGCCGATCGCCTGGAGATAGAGTTCCGTGGTCTGGGTGTCGGTATGGCCCATCAGATCCCGCGGCACGTTCAAAGGCACCGGTTTATCTCCCGACAAGAGGGCAATCCCGAACCCGTGCCGAAGACCCTTGCAGGTCGCCTGCGGCCCCTCGATGCCGGCCCGTTTCATCACCCGCTTGACCATCCGTCAGGCGGTGGACCGGCTCATGGACCAAAGCGGCTCGTCCAGCCCCCGCCCGGTGCGCTGGCGGCGCTTCAGATTGAATACCAGATCCAGTTGGTCGATGACCCCGACCGGCACCGGCACCGTGCGAAACTGCGGCAGCTTCTCCCGCCCCTGGTCATCGGTCCGCCGTTTCTTCAGAGTCCTAAGCACCACCTCGCACGGTTCCAGGAAAATTCGGTTGGGCGTCAACTCCAGCGCCTCTGATGGCCGGCAGCCGGTGTAATGGATCAGATGACAGAACACCCGGTGCTCACGGTCCTCTTCGGCAGCCGCCGCCCCTGGGCGTCGAAAAGGTGCATTTCCGGAGCGACCGTCGTTGAAATGGCCCTCCCCCCTCTGTCAGCCTGGATGATGTGGTCTTCGAGGAAGGTGATCGCGGGCTGGATTAGGATTTGCGGCTTCAGTTCGAGGCCATCTCGCGCATGCCGCCAGAGGGAAAACAGATTATCAATGCGCTGTTGAAGGGGATGATCATCAAGCACCAGACCAAGCAACTGGTTGGCAACCTCAGCAGCTAATCACGGTAACCGATAGGAGGATTCCACTATGCCAAGCGCCAAAGACGCAACCCGGAGAATCATCGAGAATCTGACGGAGCAGGCCACCTGGGATGACATCATGTACGGGCTGTATGTGAAGCAGAAGATCGAGGAGGGGCTGAAAGCCACCGTCGAGGGACACACCGTCTCACACGAGAAAGCCAAACGGTGGCTATTCGGCGATGTGCCTTGAATGGACCGTCCTGGCACTGGATGCGCTGGAGGAGGTTTTGGAAATCGGCCGCCGGCGCAAGCACCGCTTTCAGTCGGCCGAAGACCTGAGTCATACTCTCGACGAAGAAAGCGGCCACAAGTAAACGGACCAAGCTGCCCAAAGCTTACGCTTATATCCCTCCCATGGAAGTTTGTGTGTATATTACACACCATGAACAGCGCGGAATTGATTCAATAGCTAGAAAAAGGGGGATGGATCCTCCATCGTGTGAGGGGGTCACACCCTATCTTTGTTCATCCAGACCATTCTGGACATATCTGCATTCCTCATCCGCGCAAGGATTTGGGGAAAGGACTGGTCAACAAGATAATGAAACAAGCAGGCTTGATATGAGATATCCCATTGCCATCGAAACAGGAGATAAGGATCAGGCTTATGGCGTCGTTGTGCCTGATCTTCCGGGGTAACTACTCACCCCTATCGTTATAGATCTCACCGGAGAGCGCCAACTGAAT
>CAYUPV010000076.1:0-11511 GCA_964445885.1 uncultured Methylococcales bacterium | reverse complement strand
TGACTTTCATGCTCTTGGGTGAAAAAAGATTTCATGAACGTTACCGTGAAAGTTTTATATTCACCGCAGAGTCGCAGAGCAAGAACGACAAAGAACAAGAGGCTGTGTTCTCTGCGTCTCTGCGGTGAGACAGGGTTCTATTGCAATCCAATATTCTCGGCAACATCCTAACCCATTGCCTGTGTTTCCGACAGCATCCCTCATTGTTCCTTTGAGACCCTAACAAGGCGGTCGCAAAGGGGAGAAGTCTTTGGATTAAAACACGGGAAGATCCATTTCCTTCTGCACCGCCTGGTATTTACGATACAGGGTCAACAACTCGGGAACGGCGGTGTAGTCCATGACGATTTGCTCGAATCGGGAGCCGGGAGCAAGAAGTCGGGGCAGCTCTTGGGAAATTTCGAACACATGTACGTCATATTTCAGGGCCACCACCAGATAGTAGAGATAATGAACGGCCCGTATTACCAAGTGGGGATCGGCATAGGCATCTAGAATGGCGCTGAGAAAGGCCATTTGCAGGGAACGAGAGCGGGCGTCGACAATACGCTCATCCCCTTGAATTTTGCAGATCATTGGGAGGGCTTTCTTCGCTTGGTTGTCCCCGAAACCGATTTCCGGCCAGGGGATGTCCGGTACCGGCATGTGAAACATGGAGGCAAAGGCTTTGCGATAGCACCAGGCCAAACTCCAGGCCACCGGATCGTCAACGGGGGCGATCGCCGGATCGGAGAACTCCCGCAATTTGGGCGCCAGGGACCGTCGCAAATCCGTCAGGGAGCGGTCTTCTTTGCTGTTCACCAGTATCCGATAACCCAACCCTGCGATCAGTACAATACGTGACAAGGCTTCGAAGTCGGGGAGTTTGTCCAACAATCCCCGCAAGGCTTGGGTTTCAATGGAAACGTGTGTCCACGCCAGAAAGGCTATCAGATTACCGCTCACATAAGTGTTGCCGACAGATCGACAATACTCGATGATGGAGGAAAGCCGTTTCTCGGTCACCACCATGTCCCGACACAACTCCCCTGCCATCCTGTAAATTCGGGAATTGAATGCCGTCACCCCGAAATCGTGGACATGCCCCCATTTCAGGCACAGACTGAAATAGTGTGCGAGTAGAAATTCCTGCCAACTGCGATGGGAAAAGCGAACGGTTTCAGGACCTGTGGCGATAAATACTGTGCGTTGCAGCAGGGCATTGCACAACTGCGGCTCCTCCACCAGACGGAATCCCGACATGAGACTCTCCGCCTGGGGAAGCAGATCGTGATCGTAGAAGAATCGTTCCCAGCGTCGACAGATCTCGCCGGCTTCCTTGCAAAGCACGCTGGCATTGATTTCGCCTCGGGATTTTTGAAAAAAGATCCAGGCGATCAGACTCAGGGCATACATGAGATGATCGATGTCCACGACCCGATTTTCTTCTTCGCCAATCCGGGTCAGATGACTGCGTCGAACAATGGTGCGAAGTGTCTCATCCATGATGGAAGTCTGGGTGAGCGCCCCAGACCGGGACTGGAACCGAGTGTCAGGCGTAAAGTTGGACAGAATGAGTGGTGTGAGGGCCAGATCCAGCAGTCCCGGGTCCTGGATATGAGCAAGCCACTTGACACTTTCGGGAAACTGTCGCCGCGCTTCGGCAGGGGTCAGCCTGAGAATTTCAAACAGGTGCCTTGGATCATCGGCCAGACGCTCCAGTCCCGGGAAACCACTGCGGATACCTATGACCACGGTCAAGCGTGGATTATCGGCATACCGTCTGGCCGCTTCGCGAAGGCTGCGGATGAGCGTCGACAAGCCGATGGTGGGATTGTTGATAAGAAAATCATCGATACCATCGAATATGACCACGCTGGCCTGACTTGCGAACCGGCGTTCGAGCCAGGAAAAGTCCATAGGCATGTTGGGCTCCAGATTTTTCGCCCAGTCAAGCCACCACTGCCATAGGCACTCCCACGAACATTCCATTCCGCCATTGTCGTCCAGATTCACCTGCTGCAGTGGAACCAACAGAGGAAGGGGCGTTTCAGGGCCGGGGTTCTCGAGGTACGCCCGACCGAACCGCCAGCCGATCATGCGCAATACGGCGGATTTGCCGACACCCGCGGCGCCGGTGACCACCAGTTGGCGGGGACGCTCTCCACCTCTTTGGATGGTTTCCAGGACCGCATCCCGGATCTCCGCCTGGGTGCCAGAGACGGCTGCGCCCATCTGGGATGTGGGGCGGTCCGTTGGTGGTTCCTGACTATCCGGTCCCGTATCGATCAAGTGATCGATTCCGGCGACCTGGTTCACCTGGGCGATCCGTGCCAAGGTCAGATCCACCAGAGAAAGATTCACCTCGGAGATATAACGCCTGACAATATCCGAAACGATGACGATGATGGGATCGCTGGCCTGGGTAGGAATTTTCACCGATCCATGGGTCCCCCGGAAATAGACGTGACGTTGGCCGCGCTCGGCCGCAATGGGCACCGAGAGATCCGATTTGGCATAGATATCGGTGACGACAGGATAAGGAAGATCCCATCGTTCAGCAAGGCCCAGATGGGCTTCGAATCGACGATCGAGACGGAGCAACCAAGGGTTTTGCCAGGTCAGCGTGGCGATAAATGCGTTCCATCCCCAGTCTTTGCTTCCCTGAGTCGTAAAACGGACCATTTTCAGCAGCGGGAAGATAAGAGGATAGACGATGCAATAGGCGATGAGCCCCCCTATCGATGGCAGGGGTGAACCACCCAGGTGGGGAACGGCGATGTTGATGACCCGGCGGGTTCTCAGCCAAACCGAGTTGGACGAGGCGAAATCAAAGCGGCGGTCCGCCAGTCCGGCCTCGATTTCCCTGAACGCCTCAGTCAAAAGGTGTTTGACCACCAGCCCACCGGAACTGTGAGTGACAAAGACCAGATGACGGTAGCCACCCAATTCGGTTTCCAGCCAGGTCCTCAGGTCTTCGGCGGCCTGGGAGACGCCGGTCCGCTGCCACACTTGGGCTGGATAGGAAAAGGAGGCGATGTCGGACTCTTCGGGGCAGCTTTCCAGGACCCAGCGCGGCATGTGTCCCCAAGTATCCATGCAATTTCCGAAAATTCCGTGCACGAAAACGATCAGACAACCGGGATACTCGCGTTGGTTTTCGGGAGCCGGCCTGTGGATCACGCCATACCGGCCGGTGTGGGTCCAGAATGTTTTTTCAGGGGTCATCGTCATGAGACGCTGTCACCGGGACTGGGGTTCATGACGGTGAATTTAGAACTCACTGGACAGGAACGAGTCATCATTGGATTCCATAGAGGGCGGTACCATGTAGACCGTCAGGCATCGCCTGCTATGGTTGCGGATGTCACTTGAACGAAATGGGCATCGGGTGTCAACAGGTCGAACAGGAGATCTGGCCCCATTTTCCAACCTAAATCGGCTAAACGCAACTCCAGAGCTCTGTTTGGCAAGGCTTTCTGGTTATTTTTCGCTCTCTGTCATGCCCCGGGGAAGCGGTTGCCTTCGCTGATGCCTGTATTTGCTTAAAGGATGAGTTGGTAGCAGAATGAACCCGAAGACAAACCGGAGTGGGCTTTCTTGTGGAGCAGACCATCAATGTATGCCATTCAGCAGCAAAGCCCAAAAATGGAACTTTTGAACGATCCAGTCTCGACAGATCACGGGAACAAATGGGATCACCCGGATAAAAGACCCTCGCCCTCTTTTCGGCGACGGCAACCATTCTCAGCTACCCTCCGGAATGTCGGTCATATGGCCGCCTTTATCCTGCTGGCCGGTTTTTTGAACACGAGTCAGACAAATGAAAAAGAATGCCGGTTGGATCAGATTCTGTTGACCACCCAGTTGTTCGTTCTTGAGGACCCGAGTCGGTCCCTGACCATCGAGCAGGTGAACGAATCACAACATACCGACCGTTTTCGGCCCAATCTCAATGGGCGAACCAATTTCGGAATCTCGCGTTCAGCTTTCTGGTTTCGAATCGCGCCGAGGCTCCCGCTTGCATGTCAATATGGCTGGCTTTTGGCGCTCACCTGGCCACTGCTTGACTCCATAGACTTCTACTGGCATGAAGACGCCCATTGGCAACGGATCACCACCGGCGCGCGCCACCCCTACGCCAGCCGGCAGATCGACTTCCACAACTTCATGTTCCGCTTCCCAGATCTGTCGGTGGATCATGCGCCTTACTTCATCCGGGTAGTCGGGGATAATCCGCTGTTCATGGAAATGCGTTTGCTGCAGCAGGATCGAGTCAAACGACGCGCTCATCAAAGATCATTGCTGCAGGGTATCTTTCTGGGTGTGCTCCTCGGCCTCATTTTGTACAACGCGTTCGTGTTCCTTTCTTTGCGTGACACGGCCTACCTGTACTACGTGATCTATCTGGTATCCACGACCCTGCTCGTCGCGGAATACAATGGGATTGCAACCCGCTATCTATGGCCTGCCTTACCGGAATGGAACGTCCGCGCATTGTGGACCTTCGCCCTGTCCGGTACCGCTGCCTACCTTGCTTTCGTGCGACAATTTCTTGATACGAAACGTTTTTTCCCCAGGCTGGATCGGTTGTTTCGAGGTTACGTCATTGGCTTGTTGCTGGCATTGGCAGCCCTTTATTGGGCAGACCACGCAATCACGCTTGGTTTTCCACCCGTCCTTGCGATCATCGGCCTCACCCTGGCCGGTTTTGCCAGCATCAACGCATTCAAATGCAATTATCGCCCGGCACGTTTTGTCTGTGTGGCAAACATTCTATTCGGCCTGGGGATCATTTGGCTCTCGGCATTGACGCTCGGCTATCCGGGTGACGCATCCGACTGGAACCATTTTATTTTCGAATTCGGGCTCGCGGTCGAGGCCGTTTTGCTTTCGTTGGCACTGGCCAGCCGAATCAAGCTCCTGCAACAGGAGAAGCTCTCCGCGCAACTGGCTTTATTGGATTCCAAAAACTCCTTTGCCAATCAGTTGATCACCGCTCAGGATGCCGAACGTCAACGTATTGCCGGTGAACTCCATGACGGAATCGGCCAGAATCTGATGGTGGTGAACAATCGGCTCAACCGGATACTCGAGACCGGGCTGGCACCTGGATTGGCCAAACAATTGAATTTCGCTTCGCAAATCACACAAAAAACGATCCATGAATTGCGCGGGCTCTCGCACCGTCTCCACCCTCACGAGCTGGACCGCCTGGGGTTGACAGTCGCGATCGAAGCAATGGCGAATGACACATTGTGCGATGCGGGCATTAAGGTAAGCTGCCAAATCGACACCGTCGACCATGTACTGGACAGGGACCGGTCACTGTATCTCTATCGTATCGTTCAGGAAACCATCAGAAACATTATCACCCATGCGGAAGCCGACCAGGTCTCAATCCGGTTGGTGGTTTCGGAAAAAAAAAGGATCGAGCTGCACATTGCCGATAACGGTCACGGCATTCACGCCCCCTGGTTCGAGCACCACGACTATTCACAGGCATTCGGCTTGTCGAATATATGCGAACGAGTGCGGCTCATGGGGGGCACGATCAAAATAGTGAACCGACAGCCGAAGGGACTGGTTTTGGACATCTCAATCCCTATTTCTGCCGGTGCGGCAACCTCCCCCAATGCAAATTGATCGAAGCCCTCTCCCACTGAAAAATGGCGGGTCAGAAAAAAAGCCGGCATTGGGGAGAAAAAATGTTCACCCGTCAACGAAGCTGTGTGGCCAGCTTGGTCAGGGCATTATGCCCGTGCAGGTTCAGCTTCTGGCAGATGTTGGCACGATGGTTCTGCACCGTCCGGATACTGACGCCGAGCAGTTCCGCAATCTCGTGGTTGTTCTTGTAGTCAGCGATCAACAGGAAGATTTTTCGTTCAGTCGGCGTCAGATGATCCAGCGGATCACCTGCAGAAACAGAGCTTTCGGCCAGGGTCCGCGATACACCGGGTGTTATGTAGTGTCTACCGGCCTGAACAGCGTGCAGACAGGCAAGCAGTTCTGATTCTGCATTGTCTTTCAGAAGATAACCAAGCGCGCCGAATTCCAGAGCCTTGCGTAGGTAGATTTCATTATCATACATAGTCAACAGGACGAAGATTGGCCGCTCCCCCCAATGACTGGTTTTGGCCAGGACATCCAGCCCACCCATATGGGGCATCGCGATATCCAAAATGGCGACCTCTGGACGCGCTTCGCGAAGCGCCAGCAAAGCACTGTCGCCATCGTCTGCTTCAGCGACGACATGAAATCCTTCGCTCTCTTCGATGATCTCGAACAGACCACGGCGGAAGATCGGGTGGTCATCTGCAATCAGAACGTTGGTGACTTCCGGCTTCATCCTGCACTCGACGGTATCCGGGTGATGGGTACTCAACCGGGGTTGCTTCCTTGATGAAGATTATCTCATCCACGCCCCTCGATTCCCACTTTACTATCCAGTAGCCGCCAACCAAATGAGCAGAACTACTCAGAGGGATATGAGTAGATTTGCTTATCGCAGTTTCACGCCAGGTATTTCATCATGCAACGATCATAGGACAGAGAGGACATGCATGATGGCATATGCTTTCAATTTCAACCGGAAAAAGAACAAATCTTCCCTCTGGACAGAACGGCTTTTCAAGGAATTAACGCCTGAGGGAAGTCCAGAAAATGTCAAAACGTTTTATACCCATCAGGCGAACCCCAACAAAGCCCCTGCAAACCAGGCAGGACCACACTCACTTTTCAATTCCCTCAATCACAGCCGCCGGACAATTGCCCGGATCACGATTTCATCGGCCGACAGACCGCTGGAGATCATCGATCTGGAACAGAAAACGAAACTGCTCATCGGCTCGCATCCCATGTCGGATGTGCACCTGGATGGCGATGGCGTTTCCGCGTTCCATGCCCGACTGATTCGTGAGGAAGAAAAACTTTGGCTGCGCGATTTACGAAGTCGAACGGGCATCTTCATCAATGGTCAACGCGTTTCACCAGACAAGACGGTCGAGTTGAATCTGGATTCGGTACTGCGGATTCAAGACTATCGTATCCGCTTTGAATGTTCAGACAAGTCTGGATCCGTTAGCCGGGGCCAATTCAAGGATCGCAAACCAACCGATCCGGCAGACGTACTGTTGTCTTCAGGACTGATCCACCGTGCAGATCAGCTGAAGCACTGGTCAATGAACGTCACTGATCTGGAGGTGACCGGAATCATCGATGAAACGCCAGACGTCAAAACGATTCGTCTGACCGGTCGCCGGCCGCTGCTGTTCCGTTACGATCCCGGACAGTTCGTGACCCTCATCGCCACCATTGATGGCCGCCAGGTACCGCGCTCGTATAGTCTCGCCTCCACCCCTTCGCGGCCGAACGGCATCGAAATCACTGTTAAACGCCTGCCTGGTGGACTGGTGTCGAACTGGTTGTGCGATCACCTGAAGGTCGGCGATACCCTCAAAGTCAGGGGACCGTGTGGACGCTTCAGCTGTTTCAATCATCCGGCCGGGAAACTTTTGTTCGTGGCCGCAGGCAGCGGCATTGTGCCCATCATGTCGATGCTGCGCTGGATCGCCGATACCGATGCCAAAGTCGATGTGAAACTGCTGCTCTCGTTCAGAAAACCGGCAGATTTCATTTACCGCCGGGAGCTGGAGCTGTTCGCGACCCGATATTCCAGCATCGATCTGCATGTGACGATCACCGGTAACACCCCAGAATGGGGGAAACATACCGGGCGAATCGATACGTCCCTGCTGGCTGAAGTGGTCCCGGATCTTCACCTGCGGCAGGTGTTTCTCTGCGGCCCTGAAGTCTTCATGCAATCGGTGACAGCCGCTTTGAAAACCGAGGGTGCCCCGGAAAAAAACATCCACGTCGAGCATTTCTTCAACCAGTCGCTGGGAGCCGACAATCTGGCCGCCCTTGAAAAGATCAGACACAACCAGGGCCCGCACCAGGTGCGATTCGCCCGTTCCGGCCTGACCGTGCGTTGTGACGAAACGATCCCCCTGCTGGACCTGGCTCAGGCCCACGGCATCCCGGTCGACAGTGACTGCCGCAGCGGCAGTTGTGGGCAGTGCATGGTTCGGTGTCTGCAGGGACACGTCGACATGTCCAGGGAGGCCGAGATCGACCCGAAGGCCAAACGGGGCGGCTGGATTTACAGCTGCTGCGCCTTCCCGAAGTCCGATGTGACACTGGATTTGTGATGTCTTTTCACGCTTGTCTGAATGCACCGTTCGCGTAGCAACACACAAACAATCAAGATTGCGCCAGGAGAGTTGGAAAATGTTTTCATGGTTTCGCTCACACAAAAAAGCACAAACCCATCGAACACCCGCCCAGGTCACCCTGCTGCCAGGCTCGAAAGGGGAGCATGCACTGCAAAAACAATACGGCAGCCGCGAGCGGGCGCTGAAGTTCTACGACCGCCAGGTACTGGATTACCTGTCGCCGGTGATGACCGAATTCATCGCCAGCCAGGAGGTGTTGTTCATTGCCACCGCCGATGTCCACGGCGAATGCGACTGCTCGGCGCGTTTCGGCCTGCCCGGATTTGTCCGGGTGCTGAATGAAAAGTATCTGATGTATCCGGAATACCACGGCAACGGGGTCATGGCGAGTCTCGGCAACATCAGCGAAAACCTGCATATCGGAATGATCTTCGTGGATTTTTTCGAAAGCACGGTGGGTCTTCATGTCAACGGCAGGGCAAGAATCTGTGAACAAGAAACCCTGCTCGACTATACCGCCGAACTCCCCGACGATGTGATCGATGAAATCAACACCGAAGGCAAACAAAGACCAGAAAGATGGGTGATGGTGGAGATAGAAGAAGCCTATATCCACTGCTCCAAACATATTCCCTTATTGAAAAAAGTCGACAAACAGATCGACTGGGGTACCGACAATGCGGCCACCAAACGCAGCGGCTATTTTGAACTTGAGAACATTCCCCTGTACCACCGAATCGGCGGAGATGCCGCCCTGAACATCGTGGTCGACCGATTTTACCGCAAGATCATGGCGGACGAGACGCTCCATAGCCTTTTCGACCACAGCGATCTGCCGACCCAACTCGAAAAGCACAAAAGCTTTCTGAAAGCGGCGTTTGGTGGTGATTCTGAGAATGACCCTCAACAAACACGTTTGGGTGAACTGCTGCACGATCTGGTTGGCGATGGCATCGATCATCGACATTTTGACCGGATCGTGGGCCATTTGGAAACGACCCTGAAGGCACTGGAACTACCGGAACCCGAGATCGAAGCGCTTATGCAGACACTCGAAGCAACCCGTGACGACGTACTGGAACAATCATGAGAGGCCGGGGACAGTATACTGATTGACCTATCCAGGCTGTATCAACGTGGATACACCGGGTCAGAGTCGAAGGATGCGGGACGGGGCAACGGCGCGGGGAACCAGAGACTCAATCGACAAGATGCAATTCATTTTTCAACTCGTTCCTGTCTCCAGGAGCCGCTGGAAAATATTGGCTCAGGAGTCTGCCGCATCGATCAATGGTGTTTGCCAGAGCCTCGGCCACGGTACCCTGTTTGACATCCTGCACTGCCAACCGGCAAATGTCCTCCCAATCACTCTGCTGCAGTTTTTCATTGATCGCGCTGTCGCCTATGACAGTGACCATATGTTCATACAGGGAGAAATAAATCAGGATTCCTGTTGAACCCTGGGTATCGCGCACCCGGCAACGATGAAACGCCTCCACAGCGCTGCGTTCGACTTCTTCCTGCATCTCCTGTTTTGCGATCAAGGGCAGAGCCAGGGAGGGTATCCAGGTTGCGAGCATGACCCCAACGAAGAAACCCGCTACTATTGTCGCGATCACAGGCAACAGGGAAACTCGGGCGGCTCCACCACCCCAACCCCCTCCAAACAGCCCCGGTTGCTGATAAATCCACCACCCCAGCGCCAATGCCATCAGGGCGAACAGAAGACCAAACAGATCCTCCGCCCGGTCGTATCTGCCCGAGACTGTCGCCACGACCGGGATGATCTCGCCCGAGGTATTACGTTCGGCCTCGGCGATGGCCTGTTCAATCATGGCTTTCTGCTGGCTGGAAAACAATTGGCTCGCTTTTTTCATTGGGAGATGCCTTTTCCGTCTGTTACCAACTGCCCGTCGCGCCGCCGCCACCGGAATACCCGCCGCCAAAACCACCGGAACTGCCACCCCCCCTGGAAGCGGCCCGCAATACGGTGAAAATGACGATTCCCAGAAAAATGATCAATGCCCAGGCCCAACCGGTCCGACCGTTTTTGAACAGATTGAAAATCAGGGCGATCAATCCGATGCCGGATATCAGGACGACAGGAAGGAACCACCAGGGCGCCTCGGGTTTGGGCAGGGCCAGTCCCCTCGCCATCGCATCCATTCCCTTCACTCCCTGGACGATGCCCTTGGCATAGTCATTGTTCCTGAATGCCGGAATAATCAATGTATCCATGATCTTCCCGGCTTGTCTGTCATAAGCCCTGCCCCACTCGGCGCCCAGCTCAATCCTCGCCTTTCTGTCGCCCTGGGAAACCAGCAGCAACATTCCGTAATTCCTGCTCTCGGAACCGATACCCCATTCATCGAACAAATCTGCCGCATACCCTTCGATCGAATACCCTGCCGCATCATAATCCGCCAATGAAGGTATGGTGACGGCAAACAGCGCCACCCCCTCATCCTTCAACAGCTGCCGGGCAATTTGATCGATCTGGGCCGCAGCGTCAGCATCCAACAAGCTGGCAAGATCGACGAAGAAATGTTCATCCGCGGGTTTCTCGGGAAAATCGATGGCGTGCGCAGCAAAACTGCCCAAACACAGTAACCAGAACAGAAGGGAGAACCGCAGCAGCAGGCTTCGGCTGAAATTCATTGGATATCACCTCGAGTGCGTTCCCAGTCTTGAACCATAGCACAAGAGACCGACTGGGTGACCGATGGGTTGTCATTCGATGGTGCGTCTTTGCCGATCGACGCTCCCGGACTTTATCAAGTCTCACCGATCAAGCTTCGTACATTTCGTGATCGACCGCCACTTTGTAGGTGGGGTCATCCTCCTCATAAGTACAGTATCTGCCAGCCGCCTTCAGCAGTTTCTTGCAGTCCTCGCTCAGATGGCGGATGGTGATCTTCTTGTCCGCATCCTCATAACGCTTGGTGATCTTGTCGATCGCCTCCACACCGCTGGAATCCATCACCCGGGCCTGTTTGAAGTCCATCACCACCTCTCCCGGATCATGGATCACATTGAACTGATCCAAAAACCCCTGCACCGAGCCGAAGAACAGAGGACCATCGAATTCATAGATCTTGCGGTTGCCTTCCATGTGAACCCGGGTATAGACCCTCGCATGTTGCCAGGCGAACACCAGGGCCGAGATGATGACGCCAATGACAACCGCCATCGCCAGATCAGTGAGGATCGTCACCACCGTCACCGTGACCAGGATGAAGGCATCGGCCTTGGGCATCCGCCGCAGCCGGTCGATACTCGCCCATTCGAAGGTCTCGAC
>CAYUPV010000075.1:0-11600 GCA_964445885.1 uncultured Methylococcales bacterium | reverse complement strand
GGTCTTCCATGATTGTCAGCATCTGCTTGTAGGTACCGGCCATCTGCTGACTGAGCTGTTTACAACCTTGATCGCCGAAAGCCCCCTCACACTTGCTTTCCTGATAGAGACGTTGTTGACGCTCCAATTGGCCAATGACCTCCTGCAACTGATTCTCCAGGGTCTGCGCGGCATTCCCGGTCTCCTTCAGATTTTCGATCACCTGAGTGGAGAAGATATTCAACGTGGGTTGCCGGGCTCCAGGTTGGCCGTATGCAAGACCGGCCGCCAGGAACAGGAGCGCGGCAAGGAGCCACTGCACAGGATCCCGGACCATCAAACCTTTATGGACCCGTTGCCGGATACAATTACCTTTGCGTCGATATTTCATGGCTCTAACCTTCTTACCGTTCTTCACTATCAAGTTTACCCATTATTGGCCTGAACCCTGGCTGAATACCCCTGGTGCGGCAGCCACGGAAATCGACCTGTGTTTCAAACAGTAGACAGGGACCTTACCAGATGATTCCTTGGTGTCGTCTACGCCTCGATCTTACCAGGCTCCTGTTTTCCGGTTTCCTGAATGAAGATCACACCCAATACGATATCGGCGATCACATTCAGGACAACTCCTACGGGGGCCAGAACGATGGACAGGTAGCCGAGTCCCGCGGCAGCCACCACGAAGGCGTATATCCTGAGCAGCTTGATCTGACCTGTGGACAGTTTGAGCAGACAAGCCGCCAGCCAGATCCAGACCAGTCCTCCAACCACCCCGAATCCTTTGGACAGCAGGGAAAACAGGCTGTAGCCCAAGCCGGTCACGGGTAGCAGAATGATCATCACCCCCAAAACATTGAGCCCGATCAGGGCATAGATGGGGCGATCTGCTTCGAGAAAGCTATAACCTTCGTTGAGCAGCCGTTTGAGAGTAGTGAAGAGGAACACGAATATGGCGAGATTTACCAAAGCCAGAAGAGCGGCGATCAGCAAAGGCCCAGTGTTCGGTTGGGTGATCTCGGCGGTGAATGAGACGAAAAATCGGCTCAGGACGGCATGGATGAAGGCTAGAACGGAGGCCAGCGTGAGACGGTCGTTTGTCATGGTACCCTCTCTCTCTTTTCGAAATTATGTCTGTATGTCGTAAGATCCCTGCATATGCTTACACGTGGAGGGGCAAAACGGAATGACCAAGGCGACGGCCTGTCGGAGGTTTGGGGTGAAGCGCTCGACACTGAATGAGGCGCTGTCGAGAGTCAAGGATACCAATACCCGTCCTTGATAACGCTTCGTCTCATTGATTGTTTGCCCGAATCCTGGCCGCACGCGCCGCCAGTGTGGCTGCTTTTTTGTCGCGACCGGTGGCGCGATAAAGGGCTGCCATGTTCTCAAGGACAAGGGCCATATCAGGATGGTTGGGCCCGAGTGTTTTTTCCCGGATTGCGAGTGCGCGTTTGCAGAGGGGTTCCGCCTCCGCGTATCGGCCCTGTTGGTAATAGCGCAGAGCTTGGCTGTTTATACTGGTGACCACCTCCGGACGGTTGGGTGTGGTCACTGTGCTGGTCTGTGAGCACGCCTGAGCTACCAACAAAATGGCTATCGCGATACGATAATTGTTAATAATGCACGTTTGGTTTTCATCCGGTCATCTTTTCTATCTTGATGCTTCGTTACGTATCTTACTTCTTACCGATCGAAGTGTTGTATTCCACTCCTCAGGTTGCGGTGCGCCAGTGGGTATTGTCGTTTCCTAGAACGACTGCGGTATTTTCTCGTCCATGATTCTGACCTATTCCAGCCACGCCGCCTCGAATCGCGCCTGCTACGGCACCACCGGACTGGCTGGAAGCGGATTTTGATCAAACGCCTCCAAACGAGTCGGAACAAGTCGAACCTGTACCGGAGAGTTCGACAAATCGGCAGGACAGCCGATTTGCACTGCCAGAGGCCGCCCGGAGGGTGATGCACAGGGACGTGCATCATGAATTTGATCAAACCGTGAGCTGGTAACATTACAGTAACGATGCCAGTCGGTCATTCTGCCCGGCTGAGGTCTCCCCCCTTGTTTGCACGTTTCAGATAACGTCCTCTCCATCCAATCGCATGGAGATTTCCTCCCGTCAATGGCCTGAGTGTTCGCGGCGAATTCGATGGTGGCGCCCTGTCTTCGGATTTTGGTCCTCTGATTCTTCGCAGGTTTATGAAAATTTCGGGCTAGGCCCATCACCCTGAAACAAATCCAGATTCCTCTGACCCAGAAGGCCATCGAGGAAAGATTGAGCCTGCGCCTGCTCAACGAATGCGTGGCTGGGCTGGGGAAAAGGTGGTGGAGGACGCCGATCTGGTGGACCCTCGCTGGAATGATCTTTGAAACCGGGTTTGCCCCGTTCCGGGGTGGGCCGATGCACTACCTGAGAAAGCAGGGGAAGGTGGCGTGTCTGACGGTGGAAGCCCTGGCAGAGTAATATGGCCCGAGGTTCAAGCCAGATAAGGGGTGGAAAGAGTTGAGCTGAGGGATGCGGAAACCACTCCGATACAGGGCCTTTTGAGTACGCACCGCCCTTCTTCGCATGGAGTAGCCGAGCCCTCCCAGGTTCCTGGGCGACCCTTGTAAACATGCCCCGCTCTTCGACCCCGGGGGATGAACAATGCCGGGCCATTTCAGCATCGTCCCTGTTGCCTTCCGCACGTTCAACTACGGTCAGCTCCGCATTTCGTAGTTTCGTGGCTCCAATACGGGGCCTGCTCACCCCCCTGTATACGCTTCGTAGCCAGGACCATTCGTGACTTCGCAACACTCGCTTCCGGCTGGTGGCCAGCCGTGGCCGGTCAGTACTTACACCCGTCAGGTTGCACTGATAGCTTCAACTATACCTTTAGATTTATATGGTTTTCCCTTGCTCCAGGCTTGGCCTGGCGCAATGAATGGTTACGGCATAGGCCTATCCGCATGACAGCGGCCTCGAATTTGTCCAGGGAATGGAGGATACTTGGGATTTGAGCCATGTAGAGGGGAGGGGACATGCTGTTGCGCCACGTATTCTGGTTTCTGGTTCTTTGGGGGCTGGCGCCAGCGGTTTTCGCTGCGCCGAGAAATCTCCTGGAACTCGATCCATTTGCTTACATTGTAGTGGAACTAGGTTTGATCATAGCTGCGGTGGTGGTCAGCCATTTCATTTCCCGGCGTCTCTATCTGCCGAGTATTCTCGGGGAACTCCTAGTCGGATTGGTTGTTGGCAACCTGCTGTACTGGAGCGGCCTGTCGCCGCTTTTCCTCCTGATCATGCATCTGGGGGATGCCAGCCTGCTATTCCGCGAGGCGTGGGTGACCGGTGCCTCAGTAATCGATGTGGCGGGCAATATCTTCGCCCCAGAAGAATTGGAGCCCGGAAACATTGGCGCGCGCCTGATCAACATCATGGTTGGCCACGAAAGCCCCGGCCTTGTGCTGATGGGCAGTGCCCTATGGCACTTTTCCAACCTGGGCATTCTATTCCTTTGGTTCCGGATGGCGCTGGGCATGCGCTTAGACGATCTTCTGGCGGTGGGACGCAAGGCTTTCTATGTTGCCGCAGGGAGCATGGTCGTCACCCTGGGATTGGGCCTGCTGGTAATCAGATGGCTGATGCCGGAAGCGGAGTGGAGCACGCAATTTCTCCTTGCCTGCGGGCTGATACCGACCAGCGCCAGTATTGCCTTACCACTGGCGGCCACATATGAGAGGCGCTTTACCTCCGTTGCCCGCATGGCCGTTGACATAATCCTGGTTGCAGACATTGCGGCCGTGGTCTTGATTTCCACGGCGATCTCTTTCGTGCAGACGGGGAGCCAAACTTTATGGAGCGCTTTCCCCAACCTGATAGGGATCGCAGGCTATCTTGCCGCCGTGTTCTACCTGTGCCGAAAGGCACCCACCTGGAAGCTGCCATGGCTGAGTGAGATGGAGGAATATAAGGCCAAACTGCTGTTGCCGTTGGGTTTAGCCTTCTTAATGGCATGGATCGCCGATTTACTCACCTTGTCCAGTCTCATCGGTATCTTCGGCGCTGGGATGATCATCAACAGACTGGATCTGAAGAAGCGTTGTAGAGGGCGGCTATCGGCCATAGATCTGATGCATCCATTGACCCAGCTGTTTGCACCGGCCTTCTTTGTCCTTTTGGGAATGCAGATTAACCTGGGAAGCTTTCTTTCGTTCCACGTTCTGGGTATGAGTATCTTGCTGATCGGGGTGGCTGTTGGCGCCAGATTGCTCTGTGGCTGGCTTGTGGTCCAGGCGACAGAGGGATGGCTGTTGGGGTGGACCATGGTGCCTCGAGGGGAGATGGCTCTGGTTGTCGCGGCGACGGGCAAGAGCCTGGGGATCATGGACGACGTGGCCTATGCAGCTTTCATGGTCATGGTGATCGCTTCCATGATTCTAGCCTCCATTATGGTGCGCCGTAAAGCACCCAAAACCCCCACGTCTGGTTGAGATTTTTATTGCTACCCAGAATTATGCATAAAAAGGGGCGATCCTCGTTCAACTAATTGATATAATTGGTGTTTTCATCGAAAACACTTCGGAAAAGACAAACGCGGTCGCCATGTCTTCGGATGTTGGTCCTCTGATTCTTCGCGGTGTGGATCGCCAGATCGGCTTGACCACGCCCAAGGCGTGGCTGGCGGCAGTCTTTGATGATCAGCGCCACCCTGCCTATGTCACTCACCCTTTGCGGGATTTGTTTGCTCAGCGCATCCTATCAGATCGCTTGCGCCTATAAGGAGGCAATCGCATGTGGCCGTCCAGTCGTTGTGGGAGTTGTTTTGCGATGTGGTCCCGAAGGGAGTATCGCAAAGCCATCACGCCAAGGCGTGACAGGACGGCCGGGGCATTATAGGCTGTCGCGTTGGCGAGTCGATTTTGGCGACTTGGATGTCCCAAAATCTTTCACTCCTCCCGTATCCAGGTTCTCTGCCAGATTAGACGGATTCCCTACTGTGATCTATGGATCCATCACCTGGCTGGCTATTGTGAACGATTAGCGTACCAGTGACCTGGACAGGGGTTGGAGTAGAAGATGTATTTGGTTCCTGTTGGCGACGAAAGTGGCTGAGTTCACGAATTGGATCCGCCCCAGAGGCGATAAGCAAACCGGTGATAGTTTCACCGGCCAGTGACGGCAAATCCACCCCAAGTTGAGCCAGAAGATTGAGTCCCATAAAAACGGAACCAGTTACAGCGAGTAAAGTAGTTAAGACAAACAAGAACACTCGCCGGTTTCTGTCCACCCGGGATTTCGTATCAGCATCAGCGGACAGGGGGGCTTCCATGCGTCTTCTCCACCATGCCCAATAACCCAACACCACAGCGATACCGTTCGTGAGCCGTTCAACCATAAAAGCCAATAAGGCAAATGTGGCGATAAGTGTCGTAGTGTCCATAAGCTCCTCTAACCAGTTGTTATTCAGTGCATGTACCATTTCTGAGGGATTGAAAATCTCGTAATGCTGACCTTGTTTCTGTATTTCCAATACAAGAGCTATTTCAAAGGCAGGTCCCTGGAAATACTGTATTCTTATATTATGTATACCCTTTTTTAGATCAATGCTGCCTTGTTTTGTGGCAGGGGAATGGATTCCATCGTTATCAATTACTTTCTTTCCGTCAATAAAAAGTATTGAGCCGTCATCAGAAGTGAGTCTGAATTTGTACTCGCCAGGCTCATTAATAGGGAAGGTGCCTTTATAATCAATGGCGAACCATTCATAGTGTCCAGTGACACCTGGGAAGCCTTCGTCAAAGGATCGTGGGGTGATGTTCAGATTTGTCGCATAAATTTGCCCAATTGATTTTAGGTGGGTGAAATCTGGGAGTTTATTTGTGTTGGGTTCTAAAATATAAATATTCCCTTTTAAAGCGAATGGGGTTTTTTTGTAAGATCCCAAAGCAGTTTTGTTGTGTAAGGGGGCACTTATAGTCAGTGCGGGGGATCCTGACAAGAAAATGGATATGACAATCCGTAGGATAAACTTCTGAAACATGAGCTTCACATTCATCCGCTTCTAAATCAGGTCTTGATGCCCTGTTGTTCGCCTTGGGCAGAATAAATATAATTTCCAGGAGCTTTTATTTTCCCCGGTTTCGCCGATTATCAAAAGGATAATAGTTCTCGATGAACTTTTGGAAAGCCTTGGGAGCGAAGGCCGCAATCAAGAAAGCAGTGGTAATGTATACTCCGTTCTGGCTTTGGGTGTTGCTGTTCAACGTCATCCATCCAAACCATATACTTGCGAAAAGCGCAATAACGCTCATAAGACGCATCGCTGACGGTTTCCCGTCAGCCTCCCGCAAAAATCCCGGCGGTACTTTGTTGGCGTCGTTTTGTTCGGCGTCTGCTTGCCCGGTGGGATCCGGTGGTGTCACCTGATTATCTGGTCGTTCATCAGCCATGGTTTCGCTCCTCTTGGTTGTGCCTTTCGGATTAAATCAGCATTTGGATTCAGCTGGCGAGCGTGACTTTTGATGAACTCGAAATCTACGCGAATACCCACCAAGGACATGAGCATGTTTGTCAATTTCGGCCGGTTCCTCTCTCTGGACACGTGGCTGGGTGGGACCTCCGCTTTCAGCAGAGGTTATTCCAATCTGGATCGGGGTTGAATCTCGGGCCATATTGCTTTGCCAATGCTTCCAGCTTTTGCTTCATATTTTCCACCCCCTGTTGTTTCAGATAATGCATGGGCCCGCCACGGAAGGGGGCGAAACCGGTGCCGAAGATCATTCCGGCATCCACCAGATCGCCATCCTCCACCACCTGTTCCCGCAGCACCGCGACACACTCGTTGAGCAGGCGCAGGATCAAGCGGTCCTGAATGGTTTCGTGGGGCAGGGGGCTTCGATATTGCTTTGAAATCACGGGTTTTCCGCGTTTGTAGTGGTAGAAACCTTCTCCGCTCTTTCTTCCCAGCTGTTTCGCGGCGACCTTTTCCCGCAGCAGGGAGGGTACCTCACCCCCCAGTTCCCGGGTGAGAATCTCGGCGACTGCGAGACAGATGTCGAGCCCTACGGTATCGGCCAGTCGGATGGGCCCCATGGGCATGCCGAAATCGGTGGCGTTGTGGTCGATGGCCTCTGCCGGTATCCCTTCCTGGAGCATGATCACCGCTTCCATGAGATAGGGCATCAGAACCCGGTTGACCAGAAACCCCGGGGCGCTTTTGACCGGTAGCGGCAGTTTGTCGATATGGCGGGCGAAAGCAGCCGCCTTTGCCGCTGTTTCTTCACTGGTCTGTTCACCCCGTACCACTTCGACCAGCTGCATCTTCGCCACCGGGTTGAAGAAATGCAGGCCCACCAATCGTTCCGGTTGCTGCAGTGCTTCAGCGAGCTCCTCGAGTGGAATACTGGAGGTGTTGGTGGCCAGCAGGGCCTGTGGTTTGGTCCTCGGTTCCAAGTCCCGAAACAGGGTCTGTTTGGCCTCCAGGTTTTCGATGATCGCTTCGATCACCACATCCGCTCGGGGCAGCTGCTGACTCTTGGGGTCTGGAATGTAACGGTCACGGGCGGCGGTTTCCTCATGGGGGCGTCTGAATTTGCGGGTGAACAGTTGCCAGGCGCGCTTGACCGCCGGAGCGATATATTGCGGTCCCCGGTCCTGAATGCCGACCCGTAATCCCTGGACACTGCACCAGGCGGCGATGTCGCCTCCCATCACCCCTGCTCCCACCACATGTACCTGCTCGAAAGCGTCTTTGGAAAGATGGCCGAAACCCTTGAGACGTTCACGCAGGAAGAACACCCGCACCAGATTGCGGGAGGTCTCGGTCAGAATGAGATTGGCCACCGATTCGGCCTCGGCTTCGAACATGGCCTGAGAGCTTGCGCCGTGCCGTTGCCACAGATCGATCAGGGCATAGGGGGCCGGGTAATGTTGCGGTGGTGCCCGTTTGATCACCTGCCGGCGCAGCCATCTGGCAACCAGCGGGCGAACCGGTGTCGAGTCGGTGAGTCTCAGCCACCAGGCTGGTGTTTTTCTGCCAGGCTGGTGTTGCAACAGATGGTGGCAGGCATGGTCCAGGTGTCTTGCCGGCACCGCATGGTCCACCAGGCCAAGGCGTCTGGCAGTTCCGGCAGCGACGGTCTTCCCGCTCAACATCATTTCGAAGGCCTTGGGAACACCGATTTGCCGTATCAGTCTCACGCTGCCGCCAAACCCCGGGTGGATACCGAGCAGGATCTCGGGCACCCCCAGACGGGTACCGGGTTCCTCCAGCGCCACCCGATAGCGGCACGCCAGCGCCAGTTCCAGACCACCGCCCAGGCAGAAGCCGTGGATCCGGGCAACCGTGGGGCAGGGGAGTTGTTCCAGCCGATGAAAATGCCGATGGGCGGTGCGGATCAATTGCAACGCCTGATCGCGATTCTCCAGGGTGGTGAACTCTCTGACATCGGCGCCTGCGATGAATCCATTGGACTTGGCGGAAGCGATGACCAGGCCGTTGGGTGGATTGGATTGGAGCTGCTCGATGATGGCGCCGAATTCAGCCAGGGCCTCGGAAGAGAGTACATTGGTGGAAGTGCCGGCGTGATCGAAATGAAGCCAGGTGGATCCCTGGTCGTCGGTTTCCAGCCGCCAGTGTTGATACGTGGTCATGATGATGGCCCTCTCAAACCCGTTTTACCAGCATTGCACCGCCTTGGCCGCCGCCGATGCACAAGGTGGCGATGCCCAGTTTACCCTGCTTCTCCGCCAGTACCCGTAGCAGGTGAAGCACAATACGGGCGCCGCTCATGCCTACGGGATGACCCACAGCGACAGCGCCTCCATCCACGTTGAGGCGTTCCCGGTCGATCTCCCCCAGAGCCTGTTTCAGACCCAGTTCCTGGCGGCAGAATTCGTCGTCTGCCATGGCCTTCAGGCAGGCGAGCACCTGGGCGGCGAAAGCCTCGTTGATCTCCCAATAATCGATCTGTTTGAGTTCCAGTTGTTGCCTATCGAGCAGGGCGGCACTGGAGTAGACAGGTCCCAGTCCCATCTGGGCCGGATCCAGTCCTGCCCAGGAGCAGTCCATGATCTGGCCTATCACGGTCAAATCGTGACGTTCGACCGCCTCCTCGCTCGCCAGGATCAACCAGGCGGCGCCATCGGTGACTTGAGAGCTGTTGCCGGCCGTCACCAGTCCAAAATCGCGGTCGAATACCGGTTTGAGGGAGGCCAGTTTCTCCAAGGTGACATCGGGGCGGACCCCATCGTCGTGATCGTGAAATTTGCCATGGCCGTCGAACAGGGTTTCGATTTCGTCAGCAAGCCGGCCTTCGGCTTGGGCTGTAGCCAGTCGGCGGTGGCTCTCCTGGGCGAAGGCGTCCATTTGCTGGCGTGAAACAGCGAAACGCCAGGCAAGGATTTCAGCGGTTTTCCCCATGATCAGGCCCACCGTGGGATCGGTCAGTCCACGCATCAAGCCTATGATCGGCACCAAAAGAGATGGACGGAACTGTGCCAGTTGACGCAGGCGCGCCGGCAGGGTGCGGGCCCGTTGCCATTGTCCCAGCCAGGTCACCATGGCCTGGTTGAACAGCACTGGGGCATGGCTCATGGACTCGGCGCCGCCGGCCAGCACCAGATCGGACCTGCCGGCGGCGATGTCGCGGGCCGCCGAATCGAGGGCCTGCATCCCGGAGCCACAGTTGCGCTGCACCGTCCAGGCAGGAACCGCGCGCCCGCAGCCGATGCGCAGAGCCACCACCCGGGCGATGTTGGCTTCGTCGGGGCCGGGGATGGCGCAGCCGAGGATGACCTGATCAATCTCTCGGGGCTCGAACGGTTGCCGTGCCAGCAGGGGCTGGGCCGCCCGCAGAGCCAGGTCAGAAGCAGTGAAGGGGCCGGGAACCCCGCGGGCCTTGAGGCATGGAGTTCGGCTGCCGTCCACGACATAGACCGGTCGTCCTTGCATGGGGGTGTCCTTGTGTTCCATCGTCTTGCCTCCTTCTAAGAATTGAAATGCTCAGGGGGAAAAGCATCCACCGCGATCACCTCGCGGGTGAGCGATTCTGCCCGTTGCAGACACTTGATTTCCTCGGCGGTGATCAGGTTCAGCTGCAATGCTTGTTCGATCCCCCCGGGTCCGGATGCAATCCGCCCTTCTCTGACGGCCTCTTTGATGCGTCTTTCCACTGGGTCGGCAGCCATGACCGCTTCCAATGCCTGTTCCAGGCAGGCGACCGATTCCTTCGGGTCGTCTGGCAGGAACATGCCCGAGGTCAGCCGATCACGCAATGGGCCGGGGGTCTGCAGCAGTCGGGCGACGGAGAGATCGAGACGGTCGGAGGGTGCGGGGAAGCGAGGTCCCCAGGGGAATACCAGCCGCTTGAGGATCATTCCCAGCCAGGGGATCGGATAGTTGTCGAGCAATCCGGTCATGGCCTGTTCCGTTTTGTACAGACACCAGACCATTCCCCAGTCCAGCAGTGGCTTTTCTTCAACGGGCCGGTCGGATTCAGCGTGATGGCGGATCAGTGCCGAGGCCAGATAGAGATGGCTGAGGAGATCGCCGAGCCTTGCCGAGATTCGCTCGCGCCTTTTCAGCTCACCTCCCAGAATTGCCAGGCTGACGTCGCTGAGAAACGCCAGCACCGCGGAGAACCGGGTCAGATGTTGCAGGTTACGCCGGTAAGGACTGGCCGGCACCTGGGCAAACCAACCATGGGACAGGCTCAACAGAATCGCCCGGGCGGTATTGTGCAGGTTCAGTCCCAGGTGCCCCATCAAAGCACGGTCGAAGATCTCCAGATCCCCCGAGGCGGCCGCCTGCATCTCGGTCAGCAGATAGGGATGGCAGCGGATTGCCCCCTGGCCGTAGATGATCATGCTGCGGGTGAGGATGTTGGCCCCCTCGACGGTAATGCTGACCGGGATGGCCTGATACAGGGGGCCAAGATGGTTGCGAGGGCCCTGCATGATGGTCTTGCCGCCGTGTACGTCCATAGCGTCGTTGATCAGCCGGCGCATGGATTCGGTCAGGTGATATTTGATGATGGCCGAGGCCACGGTGGGATGGACGCCGTGGTCGATGGCGCCCAGGGTCAGCAGCCGGCCGGCGTCGATCAGATAGGTGAGGCCGCCGATCCGGCCCAAGGCCTCGGTGACTCCCTCGAAGGAGCCGATGGGGACGTGAAACTGGCGGCGAATGCGGGTATAGGCGCCGGTCGTGCGGCTGGCCAGTTTGGCAGCGGAGGCGGACAATGCCGGCAGGGAGATGCCGCGACCCTCCGCCAGACATTCCATCAGCATTCTCCACCCCTGGCCCAGTCCGTCGCGGCCGCCAATCACCTGGTCGATGGTAATGAAGACATCATGGCCCCTGGTGGGTCCATTCTGGAAGGGAATGTCCATGGGATCGTGCCGTTCGCCAATCTCGATGCCGGGAGCGTCGGTGGGAATGAGCGCCAGGGTGATCCCCAGGTCTTCCTGATCCCCCAGCAGATGGTCCGGATCGTACAGTTTGAAGGCCAGCCCCAGGAGGGTCGCCACCGGGGCCAGGGTGATATAGCGTTTGTCCCAATTCAGGCGGATGCCCAGTACGTTTTTTTCATCCCCCACATCCTGCCGGCAGACGATGCCGGTATCGGTCATGGCGCC
>CAYUPV010000074.1:0-11602 GCA_964445885.1 uncultured Methylococcales bacterium | reverse complement strand
CAACAAATGTCCACTGGAATCTTCAAAATACACGCCACGCCCATCATAATTATGATTGATTGCTCCATCTTTTGCCGAGTATGGGCCACTTCCAAATAGAATTTTTTCTTTTTCAATCCGTTCAAGAATCTCATCAAACTGAGTTTCACTAACCTTAAACGCATAATGGTTGGTCGTGAAATTATCTTTGTTCATAAAGTCTAAAGTCAACGTTGGATTTACCTTAACAACTGCAAAGTGTCCCCACTCCCTGACAAATTTAAAACTAAATATTGTTTCATAGAATCTTGCAGACTCTACGTTGTCATGTGATGGAATAATTGTATGGTTTAGCGTGATTTCCATAATTGACTCCATTAACAAGAATGGCAAATAACAAAACCTGATAATCATCTAGCCAGTCTCCTCTGAACGCTGCCAAGTGAATACACGAGGCTCAACAGACGTTCAATTTCTATCATCGTCCTTCACGACGGGCTGATTTCCGGGGGTGGTTACCAGTTTGTTAATGCACCATAAAGTGAAAAATAGTTTGGCAACATGATGCTATGATGTCCCTTAAGGATCCCCGGCGCAAAGGTTTATCGTTTTTTTTTTTTGGAGAATCCGATCCATGTGCGAGCTTCTCGGCATGAACTGCAATGTTCCAACCGACATTTGCTTCTCCTTCGAGGGCTTTCGGAAACGTGGTGGTGGAACAGCTGAACATAAGGACGGCTGGGGGATCGCTTTTTTCGAAGGCAAAGGTTGCCGAATATTCCTCGATTATCAACCGTCCATTTATTCCCCGGTTGCCGACCTGGTCCGGCAGTATCCCATTAAATCCACAAATGTTATCGCTCACATCCGAAAAGCGACGGTCGGTAGGGTCGAACTGGTCAATACGCAACCGTTCCAGCGGGAACTCTGGGGGCGGTATTGGGTGTTTGCCCATAACGGCGATTTAAAAGGACTTCCCGAGAGCGCTACACGTTATTATCGCCCTGCGGGTTCAACGGATAGCGAGCAAGCGTTTTGCTGGATTCTCGAAACCTTACGATGCAAATATTCCGATCAACCTAATTTTTCGACCTTATGCCAGGAAATTCACGCTATCACCAGCGAAATTGGCCAATATGGCACATTCAATGCCATGCTCTCCAATGGTGAGTGTCTGTATACCCATTGTTCCACTCATCTCCACTACATCGTCCGCCAAGCGCCATTCTCGTCCGCGCATCTCATCGATGAAGATATCACCATGGATTTCCGCGAAGTCACTACACCCGGCGACCGGGTGGCGGTGATTGCGACCCGTCCTCTCACCGACAACGAGGTCTGGACAGCCATGCACAGTAATCATTTTCTGGTCTTCAAAGATGGCTTGCCGATCAAGTGCTGAATCGTTGCATCAAACAGACTACGTAGGTCACTAGTTATGACTTCAGGTCACAAACTGGTATTGTATGGACTTCTGGGCAGTTTAGGCATTAGCCTTTTGCTCCCAGGTTTATTGGGTATCTTAATGCTCAAAATTATCTGCGCGCTTTGAACGCCATGACCGCAGCTCTCGGCGCAGTCGCCCTATGGACATGCCTGGACCTGAAGCGCTATCGGTTGCTTGTGATCGCATTGGGTATCGTTATGGCATTTTTGGTCATCGCCTGCCTCTACTCATTGATAATCGACGGTATGCCGGGATCTGCGACCTTGACTTATCTCCTGGCCGAAATCACGATGGCCGGTGTTTTTCTCCTCTGGCCGCCCTCATAACTCCCCGCAAGCTTGGCGAAGATCGTTATGACAACGGAACTGTTCCGAGTAGCGAAGCCAGAACACAATCCCTCTCTGCACCTCATCAGGATCCCCAGTCTGTTCCCTCTTGAGATCTCTTGGCAGAGCCAGCCATGACATTGTGGGCCACCTTTCTGGGGTTGACGCTGGTCATCTTATGGACCGGCACAAACCTGGTCAAGTACGGGGACATGCTGGCAGAAAAATTCGCCTTCAGCCGTACCCTGCTGGGAATTATTTTTGTTGCCTCAATTACATCACTTCCCGAGTTGATCGTCGGGGTCAGCGCCGTCACCTATGCACAAGCCCCGGATATCGCCACCGGAGACGTGTTTGGCAGCTGCATGTTCAATTTGTTGATTCTGGCTTTTCTCGACAGTCTATATCGCGATCGCCCTCTGAGTACGCAGGTCCATCATGGTTTCACCCTGTCGGCCGCCTTTGGTGCCCTGATGCTGACCGTGGTGGGGCTAGCAGTAAACCTGGATCACCGGATGCATGTGCTGGGTTGGGTGAGCGGTTATTCCATCCTGATTGCCTTGCTGTATCTGCTGGCAATCAAGATCGTCACCTCCTACGAGCGCCGCCTGATCCTGTCTGGCGCCCACCAGTTCGCAGAAAAGCTGAATTATGAAAGCATCCCAACGGGCGTGGTGATCAGCAAATATTTGGTCAACGCCATCGTCATAGTCGCCGCGGCCGTTTTCCTGCCAAAGGTTGCCAAGGAGCTGGCTGCCCTTCACCATTTGGGAGAAACTTTTTTCGGTACGTTTTTCGTCGCCATCACCACCTCCCTACCTGAGATGGCGGTCACCATCGCCGCCGCTCGTGCCAACCTGATCACCATCGCCGTCGCAAATCTACTGGGCAGCAATCTCTTCAACGGACTCATCCTTGCCATCGACGATGCATTTTTCCTTCAGGGTTCACTATTCGCTCAAGTGGATGACCGAAACTTGCTACCACTGTTGTTTGCAGACATGATGTCTATGGTGGTGATCATCGGCCTGATCTACCGGGCCGAACATAAACCACTGCGACTGGCCTTCGAATCCATTGCCTTGATTGTCCTCTATGGGACAGGAATAGGATTACTTTACACTAGTTGACCAATGATCATGGCCTAGCCCGAAAAGGGCGGAACATGAAGTGTGACAAAGTAGTACTAATCACTCGAGTGTATAGAGATAGGCCGCTATATCCCGTGCATCCTGCTCTGTCACCCCCAGATCCGGCATGGCTGACCCAGGGGAAATTTGCTGGGGATTATGTATCCACCTGATCAGATTCTCCGGGGTATTCGGCAAGCTGCCTGCGATATAGACCCGTCTCGCCATCCCCTTAAGAGGAGGCCCTACCAGACTGTTGGCTCCGACGACTCCGGGGATGAGGTGACACCCGGTACAGGCATGCTGCTGCAGGGCCACCTTGCCGCGTGCCGGATCGGGATCCCTGGCCTCCTTCCGCTTTTTTGCCGGCTCAGGCGTCCTGTCTGCCAGAGTGTGCACCAGTAACCGATAATCTTCAGGCGACAGGGCTGGAAGCCGCTTCACGAAAGCTACGATTGCCCAGAGGTCATCATCCCTGAACCTGAACTGCCAGGCGGGCATGCCTGTCATCTTGATCCCGTTGCTGATCACCCAGAAAATTTCGCCCGCCCTCAATTCCCGGGCACTTTCCACCAGATTGGTGGGATGTGGCAACATCCCCTTGCCGGCATCGCCCGGTGCAATCCCCGGTGCCCCATGACAAAAGACGCATCTGCTGTGGAA
Organism: uncultured Methylococcales bacterium; assembly: GCA_964445885.1. Lineage (GTDB taxonomy): Bacteria > Pseudomonadota > Gammaproteobacteria > Methylococcales > Methylothermaceae > Methylohalobius. The sequence continues at coordinate 8,057 of CAYUPV010000074.1, read as the reverse complement.
CAAGACGAACCCTCTTTCCACCAGGGATTCATCTGACAGTGGAGGTGGGTCTATGTGTTTGGCACGCTGGCGGATCGACTGATGCAGGGCGAAGTCCAGAACGGTGTAAACCGGCAGAGTATGCTGGGCAACCGCAGCCATGTTGTAAACGCCCAAATAGATCATCAAGGCCGCCCCTATTGCTGCAGCCGTTCCAAGGATCGCCAAGGTCAGGAAGGCGTTAAGCAGGAACCGGTTAAACGGCTTGAACAGCGACAAGATCTTACCTGCCACGGCTTTTTTCCAGTTGATTTACTTGATGTGTCATTTCACCATCCAATTGTAGGAACCCGATACACCCGCTTGGACAGACCGCACGCTCAAGGTGTATAAATGGAACGTCGGCCGAACATCCCAGCCCAGGAGTCGGCCTTCTCGGTAGAGATAGGATTATGTTCCAACCATTCGAATCCACATTGTACGGAATATTGGTCTTCACGGCTGCCTTTAAGAACACGGCACAATCGATTTTCAATTCCGGCTCGGCTGTCTCTGAGCTGATCGCATCCCTGGCCGGGATCATGATCACAGTGGGGCTGGTGATCTTTATGGTCGTGATGGCACTCGGCCTCTACGCTGTATTTTCTTCACCCGAGCGGCGCGCTGTCATCAGCCGGCGCAGCCTGATCATAGGTGGGGGAATTGTCGTGCCCGTGGTCGTGCTGTTTGCGCTTCTCCTCCACGCTCTGATGATAGCTGATGCGATTGTCGCCGTTGACCTACCGGCTGTGTTGCGGATCGAAGTGACCGGTGAACGGTTCTGGTGGCGAGTAAGTTATCTCGACGACGCCGGCGCAACGGATATAGTCACGGCGAATGAGATTCACCTTCCGGTGAGTCAACCAGTCGAGTTCTGGGTGCAAAGCGCTGATGTCATCCACAGTTTCTGGGTGCCGGGCCTGGCGGGCAAGATTGATATGATCCCGGGACGGACTAACAGGCTACGAATCGTACCTGACAAAATTGGGGAATGGCGGGGGCAGTGCGCCGAATACTGTGGTGCCCAGCATGCGAAGATGGCGTTCTTTGTGATCGTGGAGACGCCGGAAGCTTTCGCTGCCTGGCTCGCGGGCCAGCGAAGGCCTGCGGTAGAGCCGGAAGAAGGGTTCCTCCGGCGTGGCAAGAGCCTGTTATTGTCCAAGGACTGCGGCCAGGAGGACTGCTGTGTGGACTGCCATGCTGTGCGGGGAACGGCTGCCACAGGCGACAAGGGACCGGATCTTACCCATATTGGCAGCCGCCGCTGGATCGCCGCTGGCACCCTGCCAAACAATCCCGGCACCCTCGCTGGCTGGATCGCCTCCAGCCAGCACCTCAAGCCAGGCAACAGCATGCCGTCCTTCGACCGCTACCGCGGAGAGGACCTGCGCGCCCTTGCTGCCTATCTGACGAGTCTGAAATAACGGCCGGTGAAGCGTGATGGGACCTGAGAAGGAATTACCGAACCCACTGCCGAGGCCGGAGGAAGAGCTTGAGGTTCTTGAGCGGGCCTGGCAACCGCCTTCGGGCTGGCGTTTCCTCACCGTGGTCAACAACACCTACATCGGCATGTTTTATGTCGGTGCCGCGTTCCTATTCTTCCTCTTGGCCGGTGTCCTGGCACTGGTGATGCGCACCCAGCTCGCGGTGCCGGAGAACACACTGCTAGATCCCGACACTTACAACCAGGTCTTCACCATGCATGGGAGCATCATGATGTTCCTGTTTGCGATCCCGGCGGTGGAAGGCTTGGGCATCCTGTTGTTGCCGAACATGCAGGCGGCACGGGATCTGCCGTTTCCACGGCTGTCCGCCTTCGCCTTCTGGGCCTATTTCGTCGGCGGACTGATCTTTTTCGCCAGCCTGTTTTTCGACCTGGCCCCCAAAGGCGGGTGGTTCATGTATCCCCCCTTGACCAGTTACGAATATTCTCCCGGCGACAACGCCGACTTCTGGCTCCTGGGTATCGGCTTTATCGAGATCTCGGCGATCGCCGGCGCGATCGAGATCATGGTCGGTGTCCTCCTCACCCGCGCCCCCGGCATGACTCTGGACAAAATGCCGGTCTACAGCTGGACCATGCTGGCATTCGCGGTGATGGTGATATTCGCCTTCCCGGCCATGATCGCCGGCACCGCCCTACTGGAACTCGAACGCAGCTTCGCATGGCCGTTCTTCGTCGCCGACAAGGGAGGCGACCCGCTGCTCTGGCAGCACCTGTTCTGGTTCTTCGGCCACCCCGATGTGTACATCATCTTTCTGCCGTCGGCGGGCATCGTGTCGATGATCGTGCCGGCGATGGCACAGACGCCCCTGGTCGGCTATCGTCTCATCATCCTGGCGCTGATCGGTATCGGCTTTTTGAGCTTCGGCCTGTGGGTCCACCACATGTATGCCACCGGCCTGCCCCAACTCTCCTTGAGCTATTTCAACGCCGCCAGTCTGGCGGTCGCAATTCCCAGCACGATTCAGGTCTTCGCCTGGATCGCCACCTTCGCCGCCGCCAAAAGGCTGCAGTTCAAGGTTCCCACCCTGTTCGTACTGGGATTCCTGTTTCTCTTCGTCCTGGGTGGACTGGTCGGGGTGATGCTGGCAGTCGTGCCCTTCGACTGGCAGGCGCACGATACCTATTTCGTCGTCGCCCACCTTCACTACATGGTCTTCGGCGGCATGGTGTTTCCACTGTTCGCCGCCTTTTACTACTGGATGCCCTACATCAGCAAAAGGCCCCTCTCCGAACGTCTGGGCCGCTGGGTGTTCGGGCTGATCTTCGCCGGTTTCAACATCGCCTTCTTCCCCATGCACCTCACCGGCCTGCTCGGCATGCCCCGGCGGGTTTACACTTATGCGGCAGGGATGGGCTGGGACGAACTCAATCTCATCTCGACCCTCGGCGCCTACCTGATTGGCGCGGGTGTGGTGGTCTTTCTGATCGATCTGGCGCGGAATTTCCGCCCTGCCACCACCGATAACGCCGGCAACATATGGAATGTCGGCACCCTGGAATGGCTGCCCAACGGCAACTACGCCACCCGCAGTATCCCCTTCGTCACCAGCCGAGAACCGCTTTGGGACCAGCCGAATCTGGCTTCCGACGTCGAGGCAGGGCGCTATTATCTGCCGGGGGCGCCGACCGGATACCGCGAAACCATCATCACCAGTCCGATACACGCCCGACCGCTGTACCTGTTGCAGATACCCGGACCGAGTTTGTACCCGGTGCTCGGTGCCATCGCCACCGCGATCTTCTTCCTGATGCTGACCCTGAAACTGGTGACCCCGGCGCTCATCGCAGGGATCTTCGCTGTGGCGATGATCATCCGGTGGCTGTGGAGCAGCGACCCTGGCCCCAACCATCCGCCTGTGGACATCGGTGGGGGCATCCTGCTGCCGGTCTACCGAACCGGCCCTCTGTCCCATTCCTGGTGGGCGATGGTGGTGCTGATCCTGGTCTCCGCGTCGGTGTTCGCCTGCTTTGTATTTTCGTACTTCTTTCTGTGGACGATGGCTCCGCAGGTCTGGCCTTCCGGACCCGACGCGCTTCCGTATGCCGACTACCCCTTGACCGCCGCAGTGTTGCTCGTTCTCAGCAGCACCGGTATCGCCTGGGCCAGCCAGGCGCTGAAGCGGGCCGGGAAAGATACGGGGCACTGGCCCATGCGCCTCGGTCTGGCATTCGCCCTGCTGGCGCTCATCGGCGCGCTTGCCGCTGAATTCTACGGCCACTGGCAATCGGGACTCAGAGCACCGGAAAACAGTTACGCCGCCATGGTCTATACCCTGATCGCCAGCCAGGGCCTGTTCGCCGCTACTTTGGCAATCATGGGGTTGTACACCCTGGCCCGTTCCTTTGCAGGCCGGTTGGACGCCCAGCGGCGGGCGACCTTCGACAGTACCATGCTGCTATGGCACTACACCGTGGTCCAAGGTCTTCTGACCCTGGGGATGATCCATCTCTTTCCCCGCTTTATTGGGTAACTCCATGGATTCCCGATTCGGTCGTTCGATTCTGAAGATGTTTTCCGCAGCGCTGATCTGGGCTGTACATTTCGCCGTGATCTATTCCTTCACCGCTTTGGCCTGCGCGCGTGGGTTTTCGGATTTGGAATGGCTTGGGGTCGGAATGGTTACCTGGGTGATCGGAACGGCAACCTCCATCGCCATCGCCGCGCTCGCCGTGATCATCAAGCGGACACTGGGAGCCGTGCGGACCACACCGTCAAACACGGCAAGATTCATGCATTGGATGACTGCCGCCATCGGCGGGCTCGCCCTGGTGGCAATCGTTTTGGAAGCTTTGCCGGTGCTCGTGGTCCCCGCCTGTAACAGAAACATTGCCCTAGGAAGCCCACCTATTCACTTGAGGGTATACAGATAGGCCGAGATATGGCGCGCCTCAGCCTCGGTCAGTCCCATCACCGGCATTGCGGTGGATGGATCCACTTCGGGGGGGTTCTTGAGCCAGCGGACCATGTTGTCGGGAGTGTTCGGCAGCAGGCCGGCCAGGTAAGCACGTCTGGCAATCTTGATCAAAGGTGGACCGACAATGCCTTGTGCACCGGGAATGCCGGGGATGGTGTGACAGGCTCCACAGCCGTAGCGGCGGATCGCCGCTTTTCCCAATTTAGGGTCACCCACCGCTTGCATGGTCTCCATGCCGGTCTCTTTTCCACTACAGGCAGCCAGCAAGACCCACATGACCACCCATAAAGGTATGGATTTCGCAGATTTACACATTAACTAAGTCTACTGCAATATATACATCATTATTTCATCCCGGCCATTAGGTGTATAGCACTACCGCAGACCAAGAAGATATTGAATGAAATCATTCCCACGCCCCGCGCCAATCATGATCTGAAGCTGCTGAACCGTAGGCCGCGACAACTGGTGGATGAGCCGGTCATGGAAGTGAAATGCATGCCCAGTGACTGGCAGTCCTTTGCGCCGGGGGCATCAATCTGGAGGTCTTCGTCAGCTGCTATCGGGTCTACTCCGGCCGCTATCAGGACGGTCCGCTGGAAAACGAATTCAGCGGCAACCTGGTCGAGTACAGTGGTAAGCCGTTTGGCTTGGGAGTACAACTCAGGCTTCAACGGCACCACAGCGGTGAATAGACTGACGCACGGGGTTCTACATCCATCTTGGTTGTTTTATTTTGCTTCATAATTCATGCCGGAGGTGTAAAAAATTTGCCAGTCAAAAATGATTCTGGATAAAATGAAAGATTATAGCTGGCGTAGCTCAGTTGGTAGAGCAGCTGATTTGTAATCAGCCGGTCGGGGGTTCGAATCCCTTCGCCAGCTCCACCCACCTTCCATGCCGCCCGTCCACGCGTGACCGATTCGCCGCGATCGCTCCTTCAGGGCGCTGCACAGACAAACTTTCGCTGCCTGATCGCAAGGAGGCGTGGAAGTGACATACATTTTCTTCCTACCGCTTTGCCGGTTGCAAAAAGTCGCTGACTTCTCCGTAGGACAACAAAACCGCTCTTTTTCTGGCCCTGGTGATCGCCACGTAAAGCAAGGCGCGTTCTTCCAATTCAGCCTGGCGCCCGCTCGATGACATCCCCTTTGTTTTCGACGGCAAGGTCCAGGGTAACCAACCCTTGATTCAGACTCGCAAGGATCATTTCCTCGAATTTCAGTCCCACATCCTATTCATGGTTGCCAGACGAACCGACTCCGGTTTCTTGCGATCTTAAGATGAACTTTGACCTATTTTATCCTTGGGCTGTAATCAAATTGCCCTGGGTTCTGGGTTAGCGGATTCTCCGGAAATAAATTGCCCGCGCCAGACAGTCATTGTACCACGGCGGCTGCAGCGTTCGTTCCTGTTTGAAGGGCACCTTCGATCCACCCCCCTGACCACGACACGCTGTCACCTGCCAGATAAACACCCGTATCCGACTTCCTGTCGAGCACAGACAGAAACTGGTAGTACATGGATTGATTCCAGACATCCTGGCCAGGCTGGTTGAGTTTGAAAGCACCGTAATAATAGGGCTCAAGCTCCCAGTCGACATTGCTGACCCTGATTGTCTCTTCGACCAGTCGTTCCGCCAGCTCAGGTGAAATCCGCTTTAGCGAGTCCATCAGCACACAGAAACGCTGCTCCGCGTCCCTGATAGCCAATAATTTGGTTGAATCATCTCCCCATGTATAACTGACCAACACGACACCATGATCAGTACCAGGATAATTCAGGCAATACAAACCCCGGCATAATTCGTCTGTTTGAATATTCACCGAGAAACGTCCTTCACCTCTCCCTAACCAGAATTTGGTTTTGATCAGGGCAAACAATATCGACCACCCCGGGATCAGGGAAACGCTCATGGGCAATGCCGAATTCGCTGGCCAGATACTGAAAAATCCGTTCCGAACGTGGTATGCGCATGGCGCCCATTTCAAACAGGGCGGCATCGCCTTCTAATGGATGAAGTGACCAGATCCGGCCACCATATCTTTCGCCGGCTTCATAGATGTCTGGAGTGATTCCCATTTTCATCAACAGCCTGGCAGCCATCAGACCTGCGGGTCCGGCTCCCACGATGGCAGTTTTTTTGCCTGAAGGGATCGGGTGTTGCCCCAAGAATCCGTCGTGTACCTCAAGATAGGCCCTGAAATCGTAAAGGATGTCTATGAACGTACTGGGAAAAGGGGATTCCTCGAAACAATGCTCGCCCGGTTCTGGCATGACAAAAAATGTCATCGTCTTTTCTCTTTCACACTGCCTTTGTCAGTTTTTCTTTCACGACCCATCGGACCTGGTTGCGACCTTTTTCTTTGGCTTCGTAAAGCATCTTGTCGGCAAGTTTGACCAGAACCCTTGGAGATGTGTTTGCATACGCTGGAACCGAAGCAACAACCACACCCACGCTAATCGTAATGTAGTTGGAAATCTTCGAGCGACAATGAACGATGGCCAGACCCTCCACAGTTTTGCGCAGCATCTCTGCAACTTGGACCGCACCCTTTGCATCCAGATCTGACAGCAACGCGATAAACTCCTCGCCTTCATAGCGACAGATATAGTCGCCCGGCCGTTTCATCTGTGCTTTCAGGGTTGTGGCCACCTGCCTTAGCACTTGATCGCCCGCGGCATGGCCATAGCTGTCATCATATGCCTTGAAATAGTCGACGTCGATCATCATGATCACCAACTGCCCACCATTTCGACACGCACGGCCCCACTCCAGGTCGAGCAACTCATCAAAGCGGCGACGATTGTAGATGTCTGTGAGCGGATCGATGGTCGCAAGCACCTCCAACTGATTCTTTTTTTCCTCCAGATCCCTGCAAACCGCATTGAGACTGGCCGTCCTCTCTGCCACTTGATTCTCGAGATTGCTAATATGCCCCTGAATCTGACGGTTATAGCGCATCACTATATGCAAGCTAGCGCCGATACCCAGAATCAAAGTCACGATGGTGATGAACAAACTCCAAAGTTGCACCAGTTGGTTGAGTCCTCTGGCGTGTTCAATGCCCTGTAGTTTCAAGGAGATGAGTTCCGACAGGACAAGTGAGTTGGCATCGGAGCGCCGCTGGTTTTCCCCCGCCAGCTCTTCCAGTGCTTCTTCCTTGGCATAATTCTCGCTAAGTTCAAGGACACTTGAATAACTATCCTTCAAGTGGCGCCAATGGCTCCTTAATTGTTCAAACTTGCCGGCCTCCTGGTCAGTCAGAAAGAGTGAGGTTGAATTGGACAGAACACCGTCGATTTCTCTCTCCAGAAATGTCAATTCATCAGCCAGATGTTGGTTGAACTCGATCGAAGCCACCTGTTCATATACTTTTAACCGATACCGATTCATCAGATCGCTGATATGCCGGATTTCCTTGGTTGGCTGTATATTCCTGAGATAGATCCTATCGTTATACCGGCTCACAAAAGTATTGCTGATAATACCAATCGCTCCGGTAACCAACATGATTCCGGCGATGAGGTGTCAAGACCCGTGAGATTATTTACTGGTAATTGTAACTACTCACCCCTATCGTTATAGATCTCACCGGAGAGCGCCAACTGAATGG
>CAYUPV010000073.1:0-11629 GCA_964445885.1 uncultured Methylococcales bacterium | reverse complement strand
TGATCGCCCTGTTGATTTTCGGTGGCGGCCAGCTCTTTTCGGAACAACGCCGCTTCATCTCGTTCTTCGCAGAATCAGTCAATGGTCTCAATGTGGGAGCGCCGGTGAAGATGCGGGGCGTACAGGTGGGCAAGGTGATCGAGATCGTGGTCCGCTACGAACCCCGCTCCCGCTCCCTGCTGACCCCGGTGGTGATCGAGGTCGATACCGACCGCATTCAGATGATCACCGACTCCACCTTCCCATGGCAGGAACCTACGTTGGAAGATCTGATCGCATACGGACTGAGGGCCCAGCTCAAGCTGCAGAGCCTGGTGACGGGGCAGTTGTATATCGACCTGGACTTCCATCCTGACACCCCGGTCAAACTGGTGGGGTTGAGCCAGGATTACGATGAGATTCCTGTCATTCCATCCAGTCAGAAGGAGATCGAAAGCACGGTAACCGATCTGGTACGCGAAGTCCGTGAACTCCCCCTGAAACAGATCTTTGCCAAGCTCAATTCCACTCTCACCCATATCGATGCCGTGATTGGTCAGCCCGAATTGAAACAGTCTGTACATCGTCTCGATAAGGTCATGACCAATCTGGAACAATTGACCAGCGGACTTGATGAACAGATCCAGAATGTCGGCGACAATCTCAATACCAATCTCAACGTCTCCAGAAAGCTGGTGAAAAACCTGGAAGAAACGATTCCACCGCTGCTGGCGCAATCGAGACACACCCTTGAACGCACCGAGCAGACCCTGGGCAATATCAACGCCACCGTTGGCCCCGATTCGCTGTTGGTCACCAACCTCTATGCCACCCTGGATGCGCTGCATGACACCTCACGTGAAATCCGGATATTCAGCGAGATGCTTCAGACCCAACCGGAAGTCCTGTTCCAAGGTAAACATCCATGAAAACACTATGTCTTCTCTTTGCTGCCCTCCCTGTTCTGGCAGGCTGCACCCTGACACAGAAAAGCAAGCCCAGCCATTATTACGTGCTGCCCGTCCCCGAGGTCAATGTTGTATCAGCCGGAAAGCTCCAACACACCATCGGCATCGACCCAATCAGATTGCCGAAATATCTGGATCGTCCCCAATTGGTCACCCTGACTGAGCAGGGGAGGGCAACACTGGCGGAATTCCACCGCTGGGCCGAACCATTTCCCGCCGGTTTCACCCGGGTGCTGACTGAAAGCCTGAGCGCCCGCCTACCCCACAGCCTGGTGACCGTACTTCCGGCCCGTTACCTGACACCGGACTGGATTCTGGAAATACGGGTGAATGACTTTCAGGTCGGGCCGGACGACTGTCACCTCAAGGCCGATTGGCGCATCAGTGAAGAAGGCAACACTCTCGCCTGGTACCAGGAGAATATCCGTATGCCCTCACAAGGAGAGGATTACGCCAGCCTTCCTCTCACCATGAGTCAGGTCATCGACGCCTTCGCCGCCCGGATCGTGGAAAAGTTGCCCATGGAATGATGTCAGATCCTCGTTGGCTTTTCCTCCCCCTTTAACAAAGGGGGACCGAGGGGGATTTTTCAATGGCCGGCGGGATTCTGCCGGAGTACGATCTCCAGGGGACGGGCCGTGTCGAGATGGACGTCCCGTTGCGGGAAGGCGATGACGATGCCGGCCCGTTCGAATTTCTCGTTGATCGCCTTGTGCAAATCGGTGGTAGTGCTCAACCGGATGTCGACATCGTCCAAATAGGCACGCAACCGGAAAGTCAGAGCATTATCACCAAACTCCTCGAAGGTCACCAAAGGCGCCGGCTCTTTCAATACCCTCGGGTTTTCTTCGGCTGCTTCCCTCATCAAAGCCATGGCCTTTTCCACGTCGCTGCCATAAGCGATCCCCACGGTGACGATGATTCGGGTGATAGTATCCGACAGGGTCCAGTTGATCAGCTGACTGGTGATGAAGGTCTTGTTGGGAATCACCAGCTCCTGCCGGTCCCAGTTGACGATGGTGGTGGCGCGGATACGGATCTTGGCCACGGTTCCAGTGACTCCATCCACAGTCACCACGTCCCCGACCCGGATGGGCTGCTCGAACAGCAGGATCACACCGCTGACGAAATTGGCCACCACCTCCTGCAAACCAAACCCCAACCCCACCGACAGGGCAGCCACCAGCCATTGAATACTCGACCAGCGGAGTCCCAAGGCCTTGAAGGTCAAAATGATGCCTATCATGACCACCAGGTACTGGCTCAGGGTTCTGATGGCGTAACAGGAAGGGCGCGCCAAGGGCAGAGCCTGAAGCAGGGTCAGCTCCAACAAGGCCGGCAACTTGCGCGCCGCCAGCAGGGTCAGGCCACCCAACAGCAGACCGGTCAGCACATCCCCCAAGGTCAGGGGGACTTCCCGCACGATGCCCTTCTCCAGCCGGGTGGTCGTCATGGGCAACTGGATATCGCCGAAGATGTTGAAGGCGGGCACCAGATCATGCCAGATGAACCAGACTCCAAAAAACACGGTAAACAGAAAACCGGCCTGAACCAGCTGACGCACCTGATCACTCAACTGGCTATAGTCGAGTTCATCGCTTTCCGGCAGGGGCGGCAGCTCTTCTGGAGACTTGCCCTCCACTATCGCCACTTCCTGATGCCTGCGCAGGATCTCCTCGAAACGAATCCGCCTCTGCACCACCGCCAACCACCTGAGCAGCAAATCCCTGACCAGCAACAGGATCAGGATAAACACGAATGTATAGAAAAGATAAGTGGTAAGCAGGAGTGCCATGTAATAGTATCCCAGCACGGACTCCAAGATCAGACCCAGAGGGATCGCCAACAGTAGCAGGAACCACACCGCGTGAAATCGCAGCCAGAAGGTTCCATGAGGACGGTCCGCCAGGGCACGCATGAGCGCACTCTTGCGGTGCCAGATCCGGTGGATAGCCAGCAACACCAACACCATCGAAACATTGAAGGCCAATCTCCCCAAAGCCAGCAACGACGGATCCTCTATCCGTTGGGCACTCAGTTGGATCACGAAGGTCAGCGGCACCATCAATGGGCGCAGCCACACCGCTTGGGCATGGACGAGCCGGCACAGTGGCTCGCTCCAGCGCAGATGGCGCCGTGCCAACCCCTCCTTGCGGGTCAACTTCGCCAGTCCCGACAACAACCATGCGATCTGGCCGGCTGCCATCAGCCCCTGAGCGATAGCCACCATATCCTCATGGGCGCCTTTGTAGCCGGCCAGCAACCAACCTGCTCCCATCAACACCAAGGCAAGGGGAGAAGCCAATACCAGCGTCGACAACAACGCCAACCCCGAGGCGGAGAAGGAATCGGTGCGGACCCGGCGGGTGTCTTGGGCCGCATGCTTCAGCCAGCGGAGGCATTGACGACGAAGGCCCAGCAGAAGCACCACTCCAAAAAGCCACAAGACGACCCTGACAGGTTGCTGTCTCCATACCTGGCGGCCGTCTTCAAGCGCGTCATGCCAAAGCGAGGCATCGATCACCCAGCCAGCGGCTTGAAACAGAAGCTCGGGGGTAGCGAGGGAAAAGGGATTGGCGGTAGGAATCCAGATCAGCTGCTTCTGCAGGAAATCGCGATATTCGCTTATCAGGTCGTGAAACCGGTGCAAGGTAGCCTCGAGCTCCGACAGTTTGCTGATATAGTTGGTATAGGTCTGTAACAAAGATTGCCGGGTGGCCCGCAACTCCTCCCAAAGCCTGTCTAAACCACGACGCAGAACCGCTTTCTCCCCCTCGCCCATCTGTTCGAGATAAGGCTTGCTCCAAGCGTCGAAGTCGCTGTTCTCCCGCAACCATTCTTCCACCACGAGCTGCCGAATCTCAGCCTCGTTGATTCGCTCGTCTACCCGCACGATCCGGGTGTGTAGTTCCTGCACAGACGGCAGGACTCCCAACCGTTTGAGAAGCAGACTGGCGACTGCCTCTTCGTTTCCCACCACTTCCACGATGTGCCGGATGTGGTTGAGGTCGTTCTTCAGATCATTGAGACGCCGCTTGACAGTGGACAGGCGCCGGTCGGTCTCAATCGCCTGCTTGAGTGCTTCTTCATTCTCAGTTGCCAGCCGGGTCACTTCCTCCTGCAACGGCTGCAGGACCGGAGGCAGTATTTCTTTCGCGGCAACGCCTTCGGCTTCCTTGCTCGCCTTGCTTTCCTGTTTGAGTTGAAGCAGATCCTGCAGACGTTCGATATCGGAATGCAGGGTCTTGAGTTCTGCGGCCAGAAGATCTCGCCGTTTCTGCACCCGTTCCACCAGTGGAACAATATTGTTCTGACGCAGGGTCAGGTAGGCCAGCCGCTCCTCCAGCATCTTCTCGCGGGCCTTTAGGCGCAAACGCTGCAGGCGGCTCAGCAAAGGGTCCTGGGTAGTGATGTTCGCCAGCAACTGGCGCGTCTCCTCCAGCATCTTGCGGGTCTCGGCGATCTCACCCCCGCCCGTCTTGGCCGACGCCATCAGTGCCGTGAGTGCTTTTTCCTGTTGGTCGAATTGTTCTTGTACCACTTCCAGCCGCTGCTTGCGCAGCGCCAGTTCCTTTTCCAACCGCTCTCGCTTCCATTTTTTCAATTGGAGCGGCGACAAGGGCGGCAACGATCCCTCGATCACGATCTTTTTCTGTTTGAGCAGGTTCTCCAGACGTGATTTCTCCTGCCGCCACTTTTCTGTCTCCTGCAGCAGCTCTCGCGCCTCTTCAAGCAATGTCAACGCCTGCTTGCGCTGCTCCTCATCGGTGATTTGAGCCTTTTCCAACCTTTCACGCTCAACGTCGATCTGCTTGAGCGAAAGGGCTTCGACCGTGAATTCCTCCGCGGCATGCACCGGCAGTACCGCGCACACCAGCAACAGCAAACTGATACGCAGGAACATCGATTACAGAACGCAGCGGGGGCGCCTTCCCCGGGCCTTGGCAGCTGCATACGAGGACAGGGCCTTGGGCATGTGAGCCTCCAGCTCCTGAATCCGGCTGGCATGGGAGGGATGGGTGGACAACCATTCGGGCGGATTTGCCCCTCCCATGCCCGCCATGTTGTGCCAAAGGGCGATTGCCTCGCGGGGATCGAAACCCGCCTTGGCCATGAGGTCCAGGCCGATGACATCCGCCTCGGATTCCTGAATCCGGCTGAAGGGCATCAGCACACCGTACTGCGCACCCAACCCCAAGGCAGCCATGGCCAATTGCCCGGTCGCAGAATTGGGTACCGCAATCGCCTGAATAATGGACAAGGCCTGCTTCGTCGCCATCTCCTGTGACACTCGCTCGTTGCTGTGACGAGCCAGTACGTGACCGATCTCGTGGCCGATCACCGCAGCCAGTTGGTGCTGATTCCTGGCTACCTTGAGAAGCCCGCTGTAGACCCCGATCTTGCCCCCTGGCAGGGCGAAGGCGTTGGCCTGCTCGGAACGGAAGACCACCACCTCCCAGTGTCCGCCCCATCCCTGAGTCAGTTCGTGAACCACACACTGGACATAGGCATTGATTTTGGGATCGGTTTCCACCCTTTCTTTCTGTTTGATCTGCTCAAAGGCCTGCAACCCCATCTGGGCCAATTGATCCTCCGGCATCATGAGCAGCTGGGAGCGACCTGTGGGTGAGGTGGCACAGGAAACCAACAACCAAACCATCACCAGGACAGTCAGGAATCTGCCAATCATCCAAATCTCCAGAAAATGGAACCACCGAACATTGCTGTCAGAATTAAGATGGCATAAAGTATGCTGAAAGTATCACACAAATTCATAGATTGTCATGACTGAAAAAGCGACTGTCGGGACCGAACGACGCCTCCAGACCACCCAGATGGTGGAAGAACTCCTAAAAGAACGTAATCAGATGTGGAGCCTGTACTGGGAACTGGCGGAACTCCAACCTTTCGACAAACATACCGAACCGATGGAGCAGATCCTGGAGCAATTCGGCAGAATTTTGATCGACTATATCTCTCTGGGTCACTTTGGCATCTACCGGCGCATCATCGATGGAACCGAACGACGTAGAAAGGTGCTTGCGGCAGCAGAAAAGCTCTACCCGGAAATCGCTGCTGCCACCGAGATCGCCCTCAAATTCAATGACAAACTGGAACATGACCAGTTCCGTGACCGCCTGGTCTTGACCCAGGAACTGTCGAAGTTGGGGGAAGCCCTGGCCACCCGGATCGAACTGGAAGACCAACTGCTCGGCTCCATGTCCAAATAATGAATTTCTGCAGTGAGTGTGGTGCGCCACTGACCCTCAAAATCCCCGCTGGAGAAGACCGACAGCGCCACGTGTGCGAACATTGCGGTACCATTCATTACCAGAATCCCAAGATCATCGCCGGCTGTATTCCCGAATGGCGGGGGAAAATCCTGCTCTGCCGACGCGCCATCGAACCTCGCTCGGGACTGTGGACCCTGCCTGCAGGTTTCATGGAGCTGGGCGAAACCCTGGAACAGGCCGCCGCCCGGGAAACCCTGGAGGAAGCCTGCGCCGCAGTGGAGGGACTGGTTCTCTATACGGTGCTCAGCCTGCCCCATGTCGACCAGGTACACGTCTTTTTCCGCTCACGATTAATCCAACCTTGCTTTGCCCCTGGCATGGAAAGCCTCGAGACCGAGCTGTTCCTTGAAACCGAGATTCCCTGGTCTGAACTGGCCTTCTCCACCGTCCGTCGAACCCTGGAGGCCTACCTGACCGACCGCAGGAAAGGGAGCTTCGAACCCCTGGTAGAAACGCTTCCCCCCAGCAAACGTTCTACTTGAAACCAAACACCTTGATTGAACGGAAAATCCAGATCCTTCAGTTCTGGTGACATCGCGAATTCGGTACTGACAATCTCGCCGGACCACAACGCACTTTAATGGACACCAACAGACAAAAAATGCCGCAACCCTTTGTTTTTAATCAGGCTGCGGCCATTTACAATCAAGATATTGGTGCCGACGGCCGGAATCGAACCGGCACGGCTTGCGCCACCGCCCCCTCAAGACGGCGTGTCTACCAATTCCACCACGTCGGCTTTAATCTTCATTTTTGCCCTGGTTCTTCCTGCTTAGGTGGTATTGGCACCACCACGGGCACATCTCCCAACGGAGCTTCCGCTGGAACTTGAACCTTCGCGGCTCCCTGCTGTTCAGGAATTGGCGGAACCTCTTCGGACTTCAACACCTCGATGATGTCCTTCTTTTCGACATGGTAATCGGTGAAGTAGGCCAGGGACAGGCTGGTGATGAAAAACAGGGCTGCCAGGATACCGGTAGTCCGCGACAGGAAAGAGGCCGACCCTCGGGCACCGAAGACAGTCCCGGAAGCACCGCTTCCGAAAGCGGCCCCCATATCCGCCCCCTTGCCTTGTTGCAACAGAACGAAGACTACGATGCCAATCGCTAACAATACGTGGAATACGATGAGAACCTGTAACATATCAACTTTTTTCCATTGCTGCTTGGACGATGGCAAGGAAAGAATCGGCCTTCAGTGAGGCGCCACCAATCAGGCCACCATCGATATCCTCCTGGGCAAACAGGGATGCCGCATTGTCAGCATTGACGCTGCCGCCATAGAGAATCCTGACCTTGGCTGCGACGTCGGCATCCTGGGAGGCCAACCGCTGCCTGATGTGAGCATGGACTTCCTGCGCCTGTTCGGGAGTGGCCGTATGACCGGTACCGATGGCCCAGACCGGCTCGTATGCAATGACGGCATCATTGAGGGACTGCACAGCTGCCTTGTCGAGCACCGCCTGCAGCTGTTCGTCCACCACTTTGAAGGTGTTGCCCGCTTCGCGCTGTTCCAGTGTCTCGCCAATGCACAAAATGGGTGTGACCCCGTGTTCTATGGCTTTTTGATATCGTGCAGCGACCAGTGCATCCGACTCCCCATATACCTGACGGCGCTCAGAGTGTCCGACGATAGCCAGACGGCAACCGAACTCTTTCAGCATCGGCGCGGAAATCTCTCCGGTATAAGCACCACTGTCCTGATCAGCAACATTCTGAGCCCCCAGCAGTACACCAGAGTTTCCCAGACACTCGCCCACTTCAGGAATGAAAACGAATGAAGGACAGACCCCTACTTCCGCCGGACATCCGGCAGGCAGCCCAGAGACGATGGCACTGGCAAGCTTCTCAGCGCTGTCACGGGTTCCATTCATTTTCCAATTTCCAACTACCAAAGGTCGGCGCATAATATCCCCCAACGGAAAATTCGCTAATTCTATCTCGAGATTTGTTCAAGATCAAATCAGTGATCCAAACATTGCAGAACCAACGAAAGCTCAGGGCCTGGAAGCTGTATCCCGATGCGTGCAAATCGATGACGAATGCAAAACATTCCTACCACCTGATGAAGCGGGAGATGGGATCGTCAGGAAAGAGAATGATCGCTGAATAAACCAAGGTTTGGCAACCAACCAATCCTTTCAAATGGCGCCAACTAAATTTCTTCTCAAGCCAAACCCAACACGCCCTGCATATCGTAGAGACCGGCCGGTTGCTGCATCAGCCAGCGCGCGGCACGTAGCGCGCCATTGGCGAAGGTCATGCGGCTTGAAGCCTTGTGGGAAATCTCCAGGCGCTCCCCTTCAGCAGCGAACATTACCGTGTGCTCGCCGACGATGTCACCGGCGCGTATCGTGGAGAAACCGATGGTCCTGCGGTCTCGCTCGCCGGTATGGCCCTGCCGGCCATAGATGGCACATTCGTTCAAATCCCGGCCCAAGGTCTCAGCCACCACCCCCCCCATACGCAACGCGGTACCCGAAGGCGCATCCACTTTGTGACGGTGATGGGCCTCGATGATTTCCACGTCGACCTCGTCGCCGAGCACTCTGGCAGCCATTTCAAGCAGTTTCAGGGAAAGATTCACACCGACGCTCATATTGGGTGCTTGCACAATGGGGATTTCGGTAGACGCCGCTTCTATCGTTGCCTGGTCCCGCTCACCAAGCCCCGTAGTACCGATGACCAGGCGCTTACCATGGCGACGACAGAATTCGACGAAACCCTCACAGGATTCAGGCAGAGTGAAGTCGATGAGCACATCGAACTCAGCGCACGCTTCCAGATTCTCCCGAACTGGCACACCCAGTTTCCCGACACCCGCCAATTCACCGGCATCGCACCCCGATGCGCCGGATTCCTCCCGGGCTGTCGCCGCAGTCACCTGCATGTCGTCGCTCTGCGCGATGGCCTGAATCAGGGTCTTTCCCATTCGTCCCGTGGCACCCGGAATGGCAATGCGGATCATTGTCACTGCTCCTTGCTGGTCAGTTTTTCGAAGAATTGTTTGACCCCATCCAGCCAGCCATGCTCCTGGGGACGATGGCGGCTACCCCCACCCTGGAGGGATTCGTCCAGTTTCCTGAGCAGCTCGATCTGTTCCTTGCTCAACTTCACCGGCGTTTCCACCCGCGCCCGGCAGATCAGATCGCCTACAGGTCCCCCGCGCACCGGCTTGACGCCCTTGCCCTTCAAACGGAACAGGGTGCCGGTCTGGGTTTCCGGCGGGATCTTCAGCACCACCTTACCGCCAAGTGTCGGTACTTCCAGTTCACCACCCAAAGCAGCCGTGGTGAAACTGATGGGAACCTCGCAGTGAAGATGGGCACCCTCCCGGGTGAAGATCGGATGCTCCTTGACGTGGATCTGAACGTACAGATCCCCGGCTGACCCACCATGCTCTCCAGCCTCACCTTCTCCCGCCAGACGAATGCGGTCACCAGTATCCACCCCTGGCGGAATGCTCACCGCAAGGCTCTTGGTCTTTTGCACTCGGCCCTGACCACGACATTTGGGACAGGGATCACGAATCTCCTTGCCGCTGCCCTGACATTTGGGACAGGTCTGCTGAACCGAGAAAAAGCCCTGTTGCATCCGTACCACTCCCTGGCCGTGACACAGGGAACAGGTGGCCGGACTGCTTCCTTTGCGGACCCCGCTGCCCCTGCATTCCTCGCAAGCGATCAGGGTCGGCACCTTGATCTCGACTTCGGTGCCGGCAACGGCTTGCTCCAAGGTCAGCTCCAGGTTGTAACGCAGGTCGGTGCCGCGCCGTGCCCGGCTGCGGCGCCCGCGACCACGGCTGCCACCCATGCCAAACAGGTCCTCGAACACCTCACCGAAAATATCGCTGAAGGCATCGGCATGGAAACCGCCACCCCCTCCAGCCGCGCCATGCACCCCGGCATGGCCGAACTGATCATAGGCGGCGCGCTTTTGCGGGTCACTGAGGACATCATAAGCCTCTTTGACCTGCTTGAACTTTTCTTCCGACTCCGGATTATCCTGGTTTCGGTCCGGGTGATACTTCATCGCCAGCTTGCGGAAGGCTCGTTTGATCTCCGTTTCGCTGGCGTTTCTTGCCACCCCCAGAATCACATAATAATCTTCTGCCATAGATACGACGGCGCCGCCGGCAGTAGACCGGCGGCTCTCCTCTAAGTTTCAAACTCAAGTTAATTCTCATGAAGGGCCTGGCCTGCACCCCGAGAGATGAAAAGGTTGCCTCACCCCACAATCAATCCCTCCCTCAGAGAGGGGGAAGGATTGATTGTGCCTACGGCACGTTTTTTTCACGGTAACGCTCATGAAGCCACCATTTCACCCCGAAGCATGAAAAGAACCAAGCAGGGAGCAGGGTATTGGTTTGAGGGCGTCCCCGGCCTGGACGGCCGGGGTCCGAGCCCCCATGGACGGGTTCATGGCGTCCCGAAAACCAATACCCTGCTCCCTGCCCAGATGTAACTTTCACGGTAACTCCATGGATGCTCTTACTTCTTGTCGTCGTCCTTGACTTCCTCGAACTCGGCGTCGACCACGTCTTCCGTTCCGGCTTCAGAGGAGGGGCCTTCCCCAGCCTGGCCACCTGCCTCGGGTCCTCCGGCTTCACTCCCGGCAGCACTGTAGGCTTGTTGCGCCAGTTTGCCGGACAGTTCGGCCAACTGCCTGGTCTTGGCCTCGATGGCATCCTTGTCATCGCCCTTGATGAGTTCTTCCAACTCCTTCGCCACCGCTTCGATCTGTTCCTTGTCGCTGGCTGACACCTTGTCCCCCAGGTCCTCGAGGCTCTTGCGGGTTGCGTGGATCAAGGCATCGGCCTCATTGCGCGCGGTCACCAGCTCCTTGAACTTGCGGTCCTCTTCGGCGTGGAGTTCGGCATCGCGGACCATGCGCTGGATCTCCTCTTCGGTCAGACCGCTGGAAGCCTTGATGACGATCGACTGCTCCTTGCCGGTGGCCTTGTCTCTGGCAGACACATTGAGAATACCATTGGCATCGATATCGAAGGTCACCTCGATTTGCGGCATTCCTCTTGGTGCCGGTGGAATATCTGTCAGATCGAACTTGCCCAGTGACTTATTGTCCTTGGCCATCTCGCGCTCACCCTGGAGGACATGGACCGTCACCGCGGTCTGATGGTCCTCGGCGGTGGAGAAGATCTGAGTCGCCTTGGTCGGGATGGTGGTGTTCTTCTCGATCAGCTTGGTCATCACCCCACCCAGGGTCTCGATACCCAAAGACAGCGGCGTCACGTCCAGCAGTAACACATCCTTGACTTCTCCGCCCAGCACTCCAGCCTGGATCGCGGCACCGATAGCCACGGCCTCATCCGGATTGACGTCCTTGCGCGGCTCCTTGCCGAAGAAGCCCTTGACCGCATCCTGTACCT
>CAYUPV010000072.1:0-11881 GCA_964445885.1 uncultured Methylococcales bacterium | reverse complement strand
TCCAGAGCGTTATACAGATCGTTTTCCAGCATCTGCTGCCGCTGACTACGCCCGTGAAGAACCGGGTCGAATAAACAAATACGGTTGCGGCCTTTTTTCTTGGCATGGAACATAGCCATATCTGCCTGACTAATGAGATCATCCTGGGTTTCAGCTTGATCTGGGAAAAGCGTAATGCCAATGCTTGCAGTTATCGAACGTTCAAGTTCACCGAGCATGAAAGGCTGGTGGAAGCGTTCGAGAATCTTGGTGGCAACGACCTCGGCATCCTCCGGAGATTCCAGATCGTTGAGGATGATGGTAAATTCATCCCCGGACAAGCGCGCCACCGTGTCTCCCATGCGGGGTGCCTCACGTTTACGCAGACAGTGTTGAAGGCGACGCGCCACCTGCTGTAGCAGACGGTCTCCCACCTGATGGCCCAGGGTGTCGTTGATGGTTTTGAAGCGGTCCAGGTCCAACAACAGCAGCGCCATGCGTTTGCCATTGAAACGGGTGCGCAGCATCGCCTGTTTGAGTTCCGCCCTGAACATCAGACGGTTGGGCAGTTCGGTCAGGTGATCGAAGTGGACCAGCCGCTCCATTCCCTCGCGCCGAACAGCAAAGTCTGACAGGTCTGAAAAGACTGCCACGAAATGGGTGACCTCTCCGGATTCATCGGTGATCGCCGAGATACGCAGCCATTCCGGATACACCGAACCGTTTTTGCGCCGGTTCCAGATCTCCCCCTGCCACTGGCCAGTTTCGTTGAGGCTGCGCCACATATCGCGGTAAAAGGTTTCATTGTGATGACCCGAGCTGAAAATCTTCGGCGTCTGACCAATCAGTTCCTCTTGGGTGTAACCCGTGATCGAGGTCAGGGCCTTGTTGGACAAGACGATCTTGCGATCCGCGTCGGTGATTATAATTCCCTCGGCACTGCTTTCGAACACCTGAGCGGCAATTTTGAGCTCCACCTCAGACTGTTGGCGGCTCTTTCTTTTGCGCAGGTGAAACACTGTCAACCCAACGGTTTCGGCGAACTCTTCCACCAGTTGCTGGTCCTGAAAGCTGAAAGGCTCGCCATCCCGGCGATCACACAGATAGATCCGACCATAGATTTTTTCCTCATTACGGATCACCGCAGCCACCAGCGTTTGCATCGGTGGATGTCCAGGGGGAAAGCCGGCTGACTTGGAATGGGCGCTGATGTCTTCCAGCCTCACAATCCCTTCACGACTGAGAAAATCCCCGAGCAATCCCTCGCCCGTTGGGGGGGAAGCTATTTTTTCCACTTCTTCAGCAGCAAGTCCGGTGTGGAGAAAGTGATCGATGTCTCCTTGCTCGCCCAGCACAATCAAGGCACCATAGCGAGCCTGGATCAGGGAAACCAGCAGCTCCAGAGCGGTTTCGAAAAGATGGTCGAGCGAACCATCCACTCCAGCCTGCTTCAACATCCGGCGTGAAACATCGTTCAGGCGCCGCAGACGACTGGCATGGTCGGACAGACAATCCAAGCGTTGCTGGAAATTTATTGCCATCTGCTGAATTTCCCCCTTGAATTGTCGGCTCTGGCGCATAACCGCGCCAAGAATGCTCAATGGGGTCACTACCCCCACGAACCGTCCTTGCTGGTCCACCACCGCCAAGGCATTGACGCGTTCCTGCTCGAAACGGCGCCAGGCCACCTCGATCTCCGACTCCGGTGGCAGCGGTGCAGACGGTGGGGAGGACAACAGATCGATGAGAATCCGGTCAGGATTGGCGGATACCCGGTCAGCCGTGACCAACCCCATGAAGACTTCACATCCGCCTGAACGGTCAAACAAGGCAAACACGGCCTGGTCTGGGATTTCGAGTAGAGGGGGACGATCTTCGGGGCCAGTGCAACAGACATGGCTGCTCAGCGCATCAGTCACCTGCAATGAATGCTGTACCGGGGGACAGATAGGGTTTCTGCCTTCCATGGTCAAACCGCAAATCGTTTTGCGATGTCACGCAATTCCTTGGCCAGCCGACGTAACTCGTTGCTGTCCTTGGCGGCTTCCTCGGAATCCCGGGCCACTTCTGCAGCGGTTTCATTGATCTGCTCGATGCTGTGCCGGATCTCGTCGGTAACGCAGGTCTGCTGTTCCACCGCCCCGGCCACCTCCAGATTCATTTCCTTGATCTGGTCTATATGTTCAGAGACCCTGCTCAGACTGTCGCCGGCGTTTTCCGCCTGGGTGACGCTTTGACGAGCACGCTTGCAGCCAGCCTGCATGACTGCGACGGCCTTCTGAGTGCCCTTCTGCAGGTTCTCCACCAATTGATGGATCTGGTGGGTGGACGCCTGGGTACTGGAGGCCAGTTTGCGCACCTCCTCGGCCACCACCGCAAATCCCCGGCCCTGCTCCCCAGCCCGGGCCGCCTCAATGGCGGCGTTCAACGCCAAAAGATTAGTCTGCTCAGCGATGTCGCGGCTCACACCGCCCACCATACCGATGTCATTGCTTTCCTTTTCCACTTCATGAATCACGTCGGCCGCTTTTTCCACTTCGCCTGCCAGTCGGGCGATCGCCTGGGCGGTTTCCCGGCTGCTGTGCCTTCCCTCCTCAGCGGTCTCGCCAGCCTCCCCGGTCACATCTGCGGCCCGGGTAGCGCTGCTGGCGATGGCATGGATGGTCTGATTCAGCTCCTGAATGGCACGTGCCAAGGCCTCAGTGGACTCCCGTTGTTTCCCGAGCACATCACTGGTGTGTACTGCAACATTATGGTTTCGCCCAGCCCCGGCAGCCATCTTTTCCGCCATTTCATCCAATCGTCCGCGCATGGTCCGAATCCGGGCTTCCGGAGGCATATCAGGATGACGGACGATGTTGTGCGCCTTTCCGATCAGTTCTTCTTCGCTGAAGCCGGAGATTTCGATGAAGGCTGGATTGACGTAGGTGATTCTTCCTTTGAGATCGGTGGTGGAAACGATCTCCTGATCGGAAAACAGGCACTCCCGGTCGGTGACAGGCAAATTAACGCGCATTCAGCCCTCCTCAATGGGGTATTTTCGAACAACCTTGCGGCTATAAGGGAATTATGCAAGGTAGGAAAATATTTCCTATAAGAAAAATCCTTATTTCAGGGCTGAATGAGTTGATGCCGAACCGCCAACAAGGCCAGCTGCACGCTGTTGGCGAGATCGAGTTTCTTGAAAATACGCGTCTGGTGAACACCCACGGTCTTCTTGCTCAGATGCAGCAGCTCGGAAATTTCCATCACCGATCGTCCCTGGGCCAGCAACTGAAAAACCTCGAACTCCCTCGGCGTCAAGCGCTCTAGCAGGGAAGAGGCATCGTGTTCGCGGCGGACTGTGAGCTCCGGATCCGGGAAAGAGTCACCTGCCGCGATCCGGCGGATAGCCTGCACCAGACGGGCAGGTTCGTGACGTTTGCTTAGATAACCGCTGGCTCCCGCCTGCATTGCCCGTTCCATCAGTAAAACATTCTCATGCATGGTCACCATCAGTAACCGGGCCTCGGAATGCCGTTGGCGGATTCTCCGTAACACATCTAGTCCACTGACATCGGGAAGGGCAATATCAAGGATAGTAATATCCGGTTGCAAGGCCACAAACGCCTGGTAAGCTGCAGCACCACTGTTAGCTTCCCCTGCCACTTCCAAATCTTCAATGGCATCCAGATAACGACGGAAGCCACTACGCACCACCGGATGATCGTCCACCAGTAATATGCGGATCGTTTTCATCACGCTTCAGGCAAGGGTAATTCGACGATGATCCATACCCCTTTACCCGGTTGACTCTGAACCTGGAAAGATCCCTTCAATGCTTCCACCCGTTCCTGCATTCCCATCATCCCCATCCCCGTGCCAGCTCTTGCCGCAGGCATTCCCCTGCCGTTGTCACAGATAAGCAGGTGAACGCGCTCTGTCTCCCAGGCAGCGGCGGAAAAACATGCCCTGCAGATAGGGTTGGAGCAACGCCGCCGGCGACACAGGCATATTCTCACCGAGCAGGCCTCCGCATGGCGGATGATATTCGTCAGGCTTTCCTGAACAACCCGGTATAAGGTAATGGCGTGATCCTCAGGTAATCGTCGCAGGTCGCCCGCCAGCTCCAGGGAAAAGGCCATGGCAGGATGTCGTTGTCGGTATTCTGCCACCAGTTCGCGCAGTGTATCGGCCAGCCCCAGCTGATCCAGCAATGCGGGGCGCAGCCGGTGCATGATTCGCTGCACCGAGCCCTGAAGATGAGCCAGCACTTGTTCGATAGCGCCAATCTGTTTCTCGATATCCTTCTGCTCATCGGCCAACAATCGCAGGTGGCCCAGATCCGTCTGTAAGGCGGTGAGATACTGGCCCAGTTCATCGTGCAGTTCACGGGATAGATAACGGCGTTCCTGTTCCTGGAAAACGAACAATTGCCGGGTCAGGGTGCGGTTCTGTTCTAGCAGGCGGCTATATGAGCACAGTAGCGTCTCAAGAATCCGCGCCCGAGTGATGGCGCCGACAAACTGTCCGTAAGCGTCGACCACGGGAAAATGCCAACAGTCAGTGGCGTCCATACATTGTAGAACCGATTCGAGGGGGGCGGATTCGGCCACCACGCAAGGAATACGTTCCTGGACGAGATCGGCAAAAATCCGGTGGGGCTGCTCCGCCACCTGCTTAGCTGCGACCAGGCCAAGAAAGCGCTTCCCACTATCGGTCGTGAATACTGCATACAGACAGCCCGAAGGATCGCCGCTGAGCAGGGGGCGTTCCTCAGCACCGACATGACGCACTCGCGGAAGAAGTGCGTCACGAGCGGTCAGGGGAATCATGATGATCACCGGACACCTGCATGGCCAACGTCATTTCTGTCTCCAGTTCCATCTGAAAAATCTCCTCCTCTCCCATCAATGGCCGGATACGCTCAAGCACGAAGGCAATCAGATGCTCCCGGGGAAATCGGCGCAAAACCGCTTCGCGAACGATAACATCACTGATAACCTCGTCGTCGAGTTCGATATGGACAAAAGGCGCTGCCATCAGCAGATGCAGTGCCTTACGGATGGCATAACAGCCAATGGCCGCCCGCCGCCCCAGCACCAGGGCATCCCGAATAGGCGGGATATTGAACTCTCTGACCCGGATATGAAGCCGATAGGTGGCCTCGGTTTCCGGATCGAAACAGTATCCACCGAGATGATCCCTGCTGTTACTCATGCCGTTCTCACTTGTTCGGATAGAATTCCCAGCTTTCACTCCAACTGCGGCTCTAAGCGTATGATAACCCTTGTTACCCCCTCTGTCATATATGGTCCATCCGCTACAATGGAATTACGAGGGGCTTGAGAGACGAAGAGACACGCTCCGTAGGCAAAAAAGGCAGCGGCGTTGGGAAAAATGCTTCCACCGACCAGCAAGTCTATCCGGAAGATTTCCCCGCCAGAAAGGATCTGCGAGGCGACTTTGTACCACTAGCGGAAAGGTAAGCGTTCACGGACTTGCCAAGACCAGTTCAAATCCGATGGTAACACCCATCTTATTCAAGGTTTGTCATCCAATCATCCGATCGTCCAGGAAACACATCTTGGCGCCTTGCCCGCCACAGAAGAAGAAATGCAAGGAGTGCATTTTGTGCTCCATAGCCCTATAATTTGTTGTTAATTGGCAAATATGTTCTGTAATATGGCAACAATCAATCCTCGCACGAGATTTATATTGGCTGGCGTCCTGCTGCTGGCGACGTTCTTCCTTGGCAGCACCCGCATGGCATGGGCTGCTTCAACTCCCGAGACCATCAGGCAGATCGGACAGCGCTGGGATGAGATCACATATCACTGGCCCAAGGAAAATCGTGGGGACGGACTGACCGAACTACTTGCCAAAATCCGCAGCCTCAAACAATTTCACCCCCAGCAACCGGAACTGCTCATCTGGGAAGCCATTGTACTGGTGACACGGGCCGGTATCGATCCAGGATTAACTATCCTCGGCAACCTGGACAAAGCACGTGACCTCCTCCTTCTGGCCATAGAACTGGAACCTGAAGCCATGGACGGGGCAGCTTTTTTGACCCTGGCATGTCTCTACTACAAGGCGCCGGGATGGCCGCTGTCCTTCGGTGACAGCGAAAAAGCCGAGGAGTATTTCCAAAAAGCCCTGGCGCTGAATCCCGAGGGGATTGAAAACAATTATTATTACGCCAGTTTCCTGAGCAAGACCGACAGATCGCAGGAAGCCTTTGCCTACTATCAAAAAACTGCGGGTCTGCCCAACGACCCCACCCAACCTTATCTCTCGCTTCGACTGAAACAAAAGGCAGCTAAAAAACTAACCAAGCTTGTGGCGAGCTCCCAGTATTAAGGGGCCTGCCTATCTACCACCAACCGGATGATGGTGACACTCGCCCCCTGGCCGCGCGGAACCAACACTTTAAACACTCCGCGAATCATTCCTGATTTGAACCTCCGCACCTCATCGCCGGGATCAATGATCTAGAGCTGCCGACCTACCTGTGCGTCATTTTGTCTCCATAACAAACTCGGTCCACCGATTTTTGTCTCAATGGCCTGTCTATAAGGCAGCGCGGGCCTGCCTCCCTATCTCGGTACCAAATGCAAAACACACCCTGTCCGCACCAAAAGAGTGCGCTTTTAGCCAGCCCACTTCTGCAAGCCGCCTGTTTGGCATAGACAATATTGGCATATAAATTGCCTGAAGCATCTTGGGATCAACTTCACTCCGAGTCACCGTGTCCATGCTCGATCGTTTCACCTTTTTCTCCTTCAGCGGCAGGATTCGTATCCTGCACCTGACCTGGCTGGCTTTCTTTATCAGCTTCTTCATGTGGTTCAACCATGCTCCGCTGCTGGCCTCGATCCGCGAAGTCTTCGGACTGACTTCGCAACAGCTCAAGACCCTGCTGATCCTCAACGTCGCCATGACCATTCCGGCGCGGATCATCGTCGGCATGCTGGTGGACCACTTCGGCCCCAAGCGGGTTTTCTCCGGGCTGCTCTTCCTCTCCAGTTTCTTCTGTTTCGCCTTCGCCTTTGCCCAGACCTATGAACAGCTGGCACTGACCCGTTTTCTCCTTGGCTTCGTTGGCGCTGGTTTCGTGATCGGTATTCGCATGATCAGCGAATGGTTTCCAGCCCGCGAGGTGGGTTTGGCCGAGGGGATCTATGGTGGCTGGGGCAACTTCGGTTCGGCTGCCGCTGCTTTGACTCTGCCGACCCTGGCCCTGATCTATGGGGGTGAAAACGGATGGCGATATGCCGTTGCCACCACCGGGGTGATCGCCATGATCTATTCAGTGATTTATTTCTTCTCAGTCTCCGACACCCCCAAGGGCTCGACCTATTTCAAGCCCAAAAAGACCGGGGCGATGGAGGTCAGCTCGGTGGCGGATTTCTTTTTCTACCTGCTCATGAATCTGCCTCTGTATCTGGCCCTCGGGCTATTGACCTGGAAACTCACCTGCCTGGGCCTGTTTACCGTTCTTACGGCCAATGCCCTGTATGTAGGGCTGAGCCTGTTATACGCTTATCAAATCTATCATGCGATGAAGGTGAATCACCGGGTGTTCAGGGAACCGGTGCCGGATTTCGACCACTACAAGTTCAAGCAAGTGGCGATCCTAAACCTGGCCTACTTCATCTCCTTTGGTTCTGAACTGGCAGTGGTATCGATGTTACCGCTGTTCTTTAAGGACACCTTCGGCCTCAGCCAGGTGATGGCGGGGATGCTGGCTTCCGGCTTCGCATTCATGAACCTGGTGGCCCGGCCCAGCGGCGGGCTGGTGAGTGACAAGTTCAGCCGCAAGAAGACACTGCTCATTCTGCTCTCAGGCCTTGGCATCGGTTATCTGACCATGAGCCAGATCGACAGCCAGTGGCCCTTGCTTCTGGCGGTTGCCGCCACCATGGCCTGCTCCTTCTTCGTCCAGGCCACCGAGGGAGCAGTGTTTGCCTTGGTACCACTGATCAAGCGCCGCCTCACCGGCCAGATTGCCGGCCTCACCGGCGCCTATGGCAATGTGGGCGCGGTGGTGTTTCTGACCATTTATTCCTTCGTCGATGCCCATGCTTTTTTTCTCGTCATCGCATGTGCCGCACTGGCCGGAATGGGGGCCGCACTGTTTCTGGATGAACCACAAGGGCACATGGCGGAAACCCTACCCGATGGAACTGTGCAGATGATCGAGGTCGAATGAAGCGGAGTTGATTCCGCTCACTACTCCTCCCCTGTTGGGCGCAGGATAATAGTTTCTCCTGCGCCATTTTTTTTTTGGAATGCCCATGGCCTCATTTGAACTGGAAATCGGACAACACTCGGAAACTGGAAGAAAGCAGGAAAATCAGGACTCCTTTGGGGTCCTGATTCCGGATGAGCCCGAGATCACTTACAAGGGCATCACGGCTGTCATCGCCGATGGCGTCAGTGGCTGCGAGGAAGGCAAAATGGCCAGCGAAAGCTGTGTCAAGAGCCTGCTCCATGATTATTACGCCACCCCTGATTCCTGGAGCGTAAAACGCTCTGTGGAGAAGGTCCTGTCAGCCACCAACCGCTGGCTCCATGGCCAGGGCAACCAACCAGGCAGCCTGGCCAGCACCCTCAGCGCCCTGATCGTCAAATCCAACACTGCGCATCTGTTCCACATCGGAGACAGTCGTATCTACCGCTTGCGCGCCGACCGGTTGGAACAAATCACCCAGGACCACAGCTGGGGCAACAGAGAAAATCAGTACCTGTCGCGAGCCATGGGCATCGATCTACGCCTGGATATCGACCACCGGACCCTGGCCGTCGAGCCAGGCGATATTTTCATCTTCACCACAGACGGGGTACACGAGTACGTCTCCTCCGCGGCCATCGCCGAAGCCATACACCAACACGACGATCTCAACCAGGCTGCCCGGGATCTGGTGGAACGGGCTCTAGCCGCTGACAGTCCAGACAACCTCACTTGCCAGATCATCCATTTCAGGACTCTGCCGGTTCCCAGCGAACAGGAGGTCTTGCTCAAGCTCACTGAACTTCCATTCCCACCCTTGCTGGAAGCCGGGATGAAACTGGACGGCTACCGCATCGTGCGTGAGATCAGCGCCAGCAAGCGGGTGCAGATCTATCAGGCCGTCGACGAGGAGAGTGGTGATGCCGTGGTTCTCAAGACGCCATCACCCAACTTCGAGGACGATCCGATTTACATCGACCTGTTCTCCCATGAAGAATGGGTCGGCAGCCGGTTGAATAGCCCCCACGTGATGAAGGTGTTCAAACCCAAGCGACGGCGCTCCTTCCTGTATCTGGTGAGCGAATACATCGAAGGAGAGACACTGCGTCAGTGGATGGACGAGCACTCTGAGCGCAGTTTTCAGCAGGTACGCGATTTGGTTGGCCAGATTGCCAGAGGGCTGCTGGCCTTCCATCGTCTGGAAATGCTGCACCAGGACCTGAAACCTGACAATGTCATGATCGATGAAGACGGTATCATCAAGCTGATTGATTTCGGCTCCGTCAAGATCGCCGGTCTCGAGGAGATCAGCAGCCCCCTGGAGCGCATTCACCTGCTGGGCAGCAAGCACTATGCCGCCCCGGAATATTTTCTTGGCTATGCTGGAAGCCAGCGCTCGGACCAGTTTTCCCTGGCAGTGATCGCGTACGAGCTACTCACCGGCCATCTGCCCTATGGGGAGAAATACGGTGAGGGCAACGTCACCCGGATCAAATATGCCTCCGCACGCCATTGGAACCCGGAGATTCCGGTATGGATGGATCGAGCCCTGGAAAAGGCATTAAGTGTCGACCCAGACAAGCGTTACGAAACCTTGTCCGAATTCCTCCACGATTTGGAACAGCCCAATCCCCGTTTCCTGCAACAGGATCGGCAACCGATGATCGAACGCAACCCGGTCGGTTTCTGGCGTACCTGTGCGTTGATCTCTTTGATGATCAATATCATCCTGTTGCTACGCCTGCTGCTCTGAGGTAACCGCCCGGTATTGACTCAAAACCTGCAAAAGTGAGACACTGCAAGTGCGCATCGTAATCGGACGATACGCCAATAATAATCACTACCAAAAAGTGGCGTCCGATGAAAAAGCTGACCCGCCGCCAATTCAGCGGTCTCACGACCAAAGCCGGGGTTTCCCTGGCCGCTTTTCTCAGTGGCTGCGCCTCAGCCAGGAAACCTCCTTCCTGTCAGCCCCCCATCATTCCTTCTGAAAACAATACCTATGATTACATCGTGGTCGGCTCTGGCGCCGGAGGTGGTCCCCTGGCGGCCAATCTGGCTCGATTGGGCCACCGGGTCCTATTGTTAGATGCCGGCGGGGACGAGCATAACGCCAATTATCAGGTTCCTCTGTTCCATCCCAAGGCCACTGAGGACCCTGCGATGCGCTGGGATTTTTTCGTCCGCCACTATCAGGATGAACGCCGCTCTCGAAATGATCCAAAGTTCTGCGCCCGGCACGATGGTGTGTTCTACCCACGTTGCAGCACCCTGGGGGGCTGTACCGCCCACAACGCCCTGATTTTCATCGCCCCCCACGACAACGATTGGAACGACATCGCGCTCCATGTCGGTGACCCTTCCTGGAACAGCGAAGCGATGCGTCAGTACCTGCAACGGCTGGAGCGCTGCGGATATGTCAAACCGGAACCCGGCAATCCCGCCGGCCACGGATTCAAGGGATGGCTGCCGGTCAATCTGCCTGGCCCCGAAGTGGTTCGTCACCTATTGTTCAGCGCACTGAAGGACGAACAGCTGCACGATGGCATCGTCAGTCCGACCCTGAAAGCCCTACGGCCCGATCTACGAACGCCATGGGATTATTTCAAGACCCTGGTCTTCGACCTCAAGCATCCGGAAAAGGTGGATCCCAATGACCGGCGTTATTTACACGCCCACCGCGAAGGTCTTAACCTGATGCCTTTGACTACGGAAGCAGGTCGCCGCACAGGTCCCCGTGAATATGTCCGGGCGGTGGAACGAGCCTGTGAGGGCAGACTGACTGTGCAGCTCCACAGCCTGGTGAGCCGAATCCTGCTCGATGACAGCAATCGCGCCATCGGCGTAGAAGTCTGGCGCGGCCGTCGCCTCTACCGTGCCGACCGCGACGGTTGTCTGCAACCCGAACCGGACCACAAAGACAAGATTTACGCCCGTCGCGAGGTGATCCTCGCCGGCGGGGCCTTCAATACCCCGCAACTGCTGTTGCTCTCAGGGATCGGACCCCCAAGTGAACTGGCGCGCCACAACATCCCAGTCAGGGTGGAGCTTCCAGGGGTCGGTAATAATCTGCAGGACCGCTATGAGATCTCAGTGGTGTGCGAAATGCAGCACGATTTTGCCATGCTCGAGCAAGCCGAGTTCAGTACCAACGACACGGTGTACCAGCAATGGCAGAAAGGTAAGGGCATGTATACCACCAATGGTGCCCTGATCAGTTTTTCCAGACGTTCCCGCGAGGACCTGCCCGACCCCGATCTGTTCGTTTTCGGTATGCCAGGGATGTTCAAGGGATACTATCCCGGCTATTCCCGTGATGCCACCGCGCGCAAGGATCTTTTCAGCTGGGCGATCCTCAAGGCCCACACCCACAACCACGCCGGCACGGTTCGACTGCGTTCGGCCGATCCCCGGGATCCGCCGGAGGTCAATTTCCGTTATTTCGAGGAAGGCAGCGACACAGCCGGCCGCGACCTGGCGGCAGTCGCTGAAGGGTTACGCTTCGTCCGCGCCATCGTCGCCGCAGCCGGCGATCATGTGCGTACGGAACTGGCACCGGGATCTCGAGTCCGGACCGACACCGAGATCGATGAATTCATCCAAGCCAATGCCTGGGGCCACCATGCCTCCTGCAGCTGTCCGATGGGACCGGCTGACGATCCTGCGGCAGTGGTGGACAGCCGTTTT